>CAWVLE010000001.1:0-3631 GCA_963929805.1 uncultured Eubacteriales bacterium
AATTTGATAATTTTTAAAATAAATCCGCCCCGGCCGGCTGTAAGCTGGTTGGGGCGGATTTATTATGCGGCTGGGTACCATCAGGGAATAAACCCGTAAAACACGATGCCCAGCGCGGCCGACAGCGCGATCCATACGACCGGATGGGGCTTTTTCTTCCATTTCAATCGGGAAAGAACCATGACTGCCGCGAATATGACCACCGCTTTCCAGTTGACCGAAAGGGAACGATCCGCCTCGTTTTGCACGATCAACGCCGCGTAAGCGATGGAATAGGTGGCCGCGGCGATCAGGCCCACCACCGCCGGACGTAGCCCGTTCAGCGCGCTTTTTACATAGCGGTTATCGCTGAAGGACAGGAAAAAGCGCGCGATAATCAAAATAATGATAAACGAGGGCAGCACGACGCCCAGCGTAGCGACGGCCGCGCCGATCAGGCCGGCCTGGGACATGCCCACGAAAGTGGCAATGTTAATCGCAAACGGGCCGGGCGTGGATTCGCTGATGGCGATATAGTCGATCAGCCGCTCGGTGGAAATCCAGCCGTTGCTGATCACCGTATCGGAAATCATGGGAATCATGGCGTAACCGCCGCCAAAGGTGAACAGGCCGATTTTGAAAAAAGAGGCGAACAGATTTAGCAAAATCATTTCCCGTCACCCGCCTTTCCCCGCGCGGTCAGCGCCTGGTAGACGATGCCGGTAATCGCGGCCAGCACCAAAATGACGATAATATCCAATCCGGTAAAAGCGGCCAGCAGGAAGGCCGCCAGGGCCAGCGCCAAACTGACCACGCGGCGCGGGCACGCCTTTCCCAGCTTGATAACCGCGTTTACCATCAGCACGATTACGCCCGAGCGGATGCCCTGAAAGGCCCAGGCCACGTACTGGTTGGCCATAAACTGCTCCAGCACCAGCGAAATTATGCATATAACGATAAACGAGGGCAGCACCACGCCCAGCGTAGCCAGGGTGGATCCGACGACGCCCGCCACTTTATACCCAACGAAGGTAGCCGAGTTTATGGCGAGCGGACCGGGGGTGGATTCGGAGATGGCCAGGATATCCAGTATATCTTCGCGCTTGATCCAGCCCCGGCGGTCCACCGCCTCCCGTTCGATCAATGGTATCATGGCGTAACCGCCGCCAAAGGTAAACAAGCCGATGCGGAAAAACGAGGAAAACAATTGGGCAATCGTCCGATTGCGCCCGTCTGACTGCATGGGGACACACGATCCTTTCTTGAAATAAGATGTGTTTATATAAAACGGCGTATGCCGCGCTTATTCCAGGATATAGCGCGCAATCAGCTTGGGGCAGCGGTTGGAATCGTAGAAGTAGGTGCCCGAAACGTCGGCGTAGGCGCGATAGGTGTTGCCGATCACGGGCGCTTCCAGCGAGGACATGTTTTCCAGTATGACGATCTGTCTTTCGCCCTCGGCGCCTACGTCCATGGCGATCAGCGGCGCGCCGCCCTCCTCTTCATTTTCGATAATATCCACCACAGGCCCGCTGCACAGGAAAATGCGGCCTTCCCATGTGTCGGTCAGCTTGGCAAGCTGTTCGTAGTCCATCTTCCAGGCCTTGCGCGAATATTCGTTGAGCGAAGGCACATAGTAGATGGTCATGCTCATGTAGGTATCCTCGCGCCCGGGCATGCTGGCGTGCCAGCGCACCTCGTTGTCGCCGATCTGCGTAAGGCGCGCGGTAAAGGAGAAACTGCCCGAATCGCTTACCTTCACGCTGCCGGATACGTGCTCCGTATCCACGGTGATCATCGCGCCCGCCTCGGTCGTACCCTGTATGCTGATCGTGTTGCGGTTGGAAGTTTTCTGCTGGTTGAGGCTGGGCTCCAGATTGATCGACTGGGGCGCGCGGTAAAGCACGATGTCGGTGCGCGTTTGCCGGTGGTTGGCGGTGGAGACCACGATGGATATCTTGTTTTCACCGTTGGGCTGCACATCCACGTTGACCGACAGGTTGCCCGCGTAGTCCACTACGTCGGTCTGATCTTCGCCGTTTATCAAAACGGTGGAACCGGGCACCACCTGTATCTGAAGCGGATACATGGAGGTAAACACCTCTTCGTATTCGGAAGCGGGGCTGATCAATGTGAGTGGGGAAGACGGGGTATTGACCGTCATGGTCATCGCGGGCAATTCCACCATGCCGCCGCCCTCGGTGTACAGCACGGGCGTCATGGTGATGATCGCGGCCTCCACGTCCTCGGGCGATACGTCAAACCAGTCGCTGTCGGCCAGTTCTATGCGGGTAAGCCCGCCGGAAATCATGTAGGACCGGCCCAGCTCGCGAATAAAAATCTGGTCGCCGTCGTCGCCGTAAAAGGTAATCGCATGGGCCAGACGGCCGTCCTCCAGCGTCATTTCCTCAATGTCGGGCGCTATGATGTCGTTGCGCTCGTAGTAGTGCTCTACCCGCCAGGCGTTAAACCAGAAATACGCGCGGTAGATCAGCAAACCGAAAAAGCATATGCTTATTGCGAAAAGCAGGCCCAGCATTACCCGGCTTAGCGCGCGGGAACGGCGCTTGCCCGTGCGCGCGTTTTCGCGCGTTACCTCGCCGTCCCCCGCCAGCGTCCAGCCGCACTGGGGGCATTCGCGCTCCTGCCGGCGCGCGTCATAACCGCAATTGGGACACTTCAAAAAACCAGTCCTCCGAAAATACAAGTATGTGGGCGGCCGGCACCCGGCGCGCCAAATTACCTATATATTCGCAACCGCGCGCCTCAAATCCTGCCTGCGCGTCGTGCTTTGTCGTAAATTCACATTTCAAACGCCGAATTGTCAAAAAACCGTCTCGACAAGCTGGCCGAATGTGTTATAATAAAAGGCAGTACTGCTGTGGGAGGGAATTTCAGTTGGATAATTTTAGGGAAGAAATCGCCGTGCGCCGTTCGAGCGGGTTGTATACCTTTGCCTATTACATCAGCTGGATCGTTATGGTTTTTGCGGCGATTGTGGCGGTCAGCACCCTGATGGGTATCGTCAACTATATCGCCATGGGCCAGTTTAACGTGATGGACATCGTTATGCTGGCGCTTAGCGGCGGCGTAGCCTTTTTGCTGTGGCGCAACAAGGATGAGCTCAGGTGCGAATACGAATATTCCTTTACCAACGGGGATTTGGACGTAGCCAAGGTGCTTAACAACAGCCGGCGCAAGTACCTGACCTCCTTGCCCATGAAAAATGTGGAGGCGTGCGGCCCCGTTACCCATCAAAGCTTTCAACGCTATCTTTCCATGAAGGACGTAAAAAAGCATAACTGGTTTTTGAACCGGGACGCCAAACTGTACTATTTCTATTTTACCAAAAATTCGGTAAAACACCTGATCGTCGTGGAACTGTCCGACGAGATGGTCGCCATGGTCCGCAGCCACAATTACCTGAACTTTGGCGTGTGGCAGGGCTGAGCGGAGTAAGTCAGGCGCGCTGAATTTGCGCGCGCAATACGCGGGGCTATGGCCCGCCGGGCAAGCGAAGCCGGCGGGCCGCTTTAGCGCGCGGCCGTGGGGAAGGGGAAACCATGAACATTTATCTGGACAACAGCGCTACAACCCAGCCCAGCGAGCAGGTGATCGAACGCATGGCGCGCGCCATGCGCGAGGGGTATTA
>CAWVLE010000002.1:0-6055 GCA_963929805.1 uncultured Eubacteriales bacterium
CACAGCTTGCCCAGCGTGTCGGTCGTAACGGGCCTGTCGTGTCGAATCCGCTGCAAAGTCTGCGCGTCAATCCCTTCGTTCGCCAGACGGTAGAAAGTGATATGATGTTTTTCCATATACCGCCGCATCGGTCGGAAGGAAACCGGCATAGCAACACCCCATTTTTCATATTATATGGAGCTTGCTAAATTTTATTATAGTGATTATAATCACTATAGAAAGCACCCCGGCATAAAATCCATACTGGCGCTTCCCTATTTAAATGCCAAAATTGAAACGGCCGGCTATGACGCCACGCTTTATCCGCCGCTGGAGCGCGTGCCCGCGCGTTTGGCCATTTTGCGCAGAAATCAATGGATGGTGGAAGAATCCGACGTGCTGATCGCCTATGTAACGCACGGCTGGGGCGGCGCCGCGGCTACGCTTAAATACACGCGGCAAAAGAAAAAGCGGGTCATACTCTACCCGCAATTTCACGAAAACGGCCTTTATCGTTAGCGTGCGCCGGGTCCGTCACCAGCGGCTCATATTGCGCCGGTGTTTTTCCCGGTATATCGTCTCAAATTCCTCGGCCGTGACGCCGTAGCAAAGCAGCACGTCGTAAAAATACATCATGGCGTCGCACATTTCCTCGATAAAGTGCGCGCGGATATCGGGGTTTAGCATAATTTCCCGATCACCGCTCTTTTTAATGATGTCTCCCGCCTCGCCCAGCTCGCCATAGAGCCACAGCAGTTTTTGACGCGCCTGCTCCGGAGGCACGCCGCCCCATTTCTCCTTATACTTTTCCTGCAACGTTTTTTGCATGTCCAGCATATCTTCTGCGTTCAGCCCCGGCATATGATTTGCCTCCTCTTTTTGCATAACATGCGCACGGCTAAGGCGGCGCATCTTGACGGCAGTGGTGTCGTTACGTCATTCCTTCCAGGCGCAGGGGCGCACGGTCTTTTCCCCAGCGGGCCCGGATCTTTCCCACGTTGAAATCCGCGCAAAACGCCTGTTTTTACATACCTGTTTCATTATAAGGCGCGCCTTTCCGTTTGGCAAGCGCGCGGGTACAGGCCGAAAGGAAAAGCCCTTCCCGGCCGGAGGGCCGAAAAGGGCGGCGCGTTTATTCGGTTATCTCCACAAGATCCGCCTGCTCGAGCAGCGGGCTAAGCGGCCCTGAATGCAGGCATGCCAGGCGGTGCAGCGCGCGCGTTATGCTAACGTACATAAGCCGCGCGTCGGCGTCGCAATCGGCGTATTCCGTTTGCGAAGCGTCCGACAGGATCACGCCGTCAAACTCCAGGCCCTTTACGGCGCTGGAGGCGGCCAGCGCCAGCCCGCCCAATTCCTCTACCCGCTCGGTATCGAGCAGGTAGGCGTTCAGCCCGTCCGGCAAAAGCTTGATTATCCGCTTAAGCTTCGCGATCGATTTATCGATTACGGCTATGGATTTAAGGCCGGCGGCCTGCCATTGGCCCGCGATGCGGGCAATTAACTCCGCCTGCCGGGCGGGGGTTTTAAAATAAGCGCTTACGCACTTTTCCCCGTGTCTGAGCACCGGGCGCGCCTCGCGCTGGCCGGCAACCGGCCGGCGTCGCGCGACGCACAGCGCGCAATCCATAATCTCAATGGTGTTTCTATAGCTGGTCAGCAGATGATGTTCCACGGCGGTTCCCTCAAACACGCCCTGAGTCAGCTGATTCCAGCTGTTTAGTCCGCGCCAGGCGTTAATTCCCTGCATCATGTCGCCCACAATGGTAAAGGTGGCGCCCGGGTAAAGCCTGCGCAGCAAAATAAATTCCAGCTGGTTAAAGTCCTGCGCCTCGTCCACCACGATATGGCGTATATCGCGCCGGCCCAGCTGCATCACGCGCAGCGCAATTAAGCATAGCGGCGCCACGTCCTCGCTTTCCAGCGGCTTTTTCGCCCCCATTCGCTCAAGCGTCCAGTGCGCCGCCAGGCGGATATCTTCCTCCTGCGCATCCTTTTGCATGTCCTTCCAAAACGCGGCGTATATATCCTCCAGCTTTAGCGAGACAAACCTGCCCAACGTGTCGCGGATAAACGGCTTTACCTGCGCGCGTATCTCCTCTATGCGTTCGTCGCGGCTGGCATACAGCGCGCGCACCCGCGCGCGCAACTTTTCCGCGTCCCGTTCCTTTAGCCGCAGCGCGTCAACCCGCCTGTCGCATTCGATTGTCATCCATTTCTCAATCGACCGGGCCGCGGCCTTGACGCCCGCGCTCAGCTGTTTTTTAAATTCCTCAATTCGCCGCATAAGCGGAAAGGGCTTTTCATCCTCCAGTAAAAATTTTTTCAGTTGGCCGGCGCTGAAAATCTCGACCGGCCCAAAGGCAATGCGCTCCATTGGGCACATGCGTTCCTCAAAACGGTTAAGCCAGTCCTCCAGCCGTTTTTCCATGCGCGCGCTTCCCTTTGCCTGCGCCACGCGCGCCCGGCGCTCGCGCGCATCCCGCGGCGTGCCGTCCCAATCGTCCTGCGCTATGCGCGGCATCGCCTTGCCCAGCAATTCGCGCGTAAGCAGCGAAAAAGTGCTCTGTCTGACCCTTTCCACGCCCAAATCCGGCAACACGCCCGAAATAAAGTTTAAAAACAGGGGGTTCGGCGCTAAAATCAGCATGTGCTCGGGCCTGAGCGCTTCTGAAAAGGCGTAGAGCAGGTACGCGATGCGGTGCAGCGCGATGGTCGTCTTGCCCGACCCCGCCACGCCCTGCACGACCAGCGAGGCGGACAGCGGATAGCGGATGACGAAGTTCTGTTCCGCCTGGATAGTCGTCACAATCTCGCGCAGCCGGTCTCCGGTCAGCCGGCCCAGTACGGATTGCAAATAGGCGTCCTGCGCCGCCACATCGGTATCAAATATGGTTTGAAGCTGGCCGTCTTCAATGCCAAGCTGACGCTTGAGCGTCAATTCGCCCGTCACGCGGCCCTCGGGCGTCACGTAATCCACGCGCCCCAGCTGGCCCGAATAATACAGGTTGGCCACCGGCGCGCGCCAGTCCACCACCTTTACATCCAGCGTCTCGCTTTGAATCAGGCCATATTTGCCAATGTAGTATACCTCGTGCGCGCCGCCGTCTTCCTGAAAATTGATTCGAGTGAAGTAAGGCTTTCGGGCGGACAATTCCAAATTAAGCAGATTTTGCCGCGCGTGGGTATACAGCATTTCGCGCAGCGGCAGAGCGTCCGGGTCAAACCGGCGCGCCCGGGCCAATTCGTCGGCCGTGCGCTGCATTTCCGCCTCTGCCAGGCGCCGCTCGCTTTGTACGATCGCAAGCGTTTCGGCCAGGTGCGCCCGTTCCCCGGCGGCGGCCGGATGATCGATTTCCCTTTGCATGGCGTTCTCCTGTCAAGCGTGTCGGTCGCATATGAAAAAAACGGGGGAATTATTATTATATTTCCAAACGCCCGTTGTCATCAAGTTAAATTTTGAAAACAGAATGTCCGCCCGCCGTGTCGCTCCTTATTGTACGCGCCCCGAACATGCGTTGGGCCGCGTTTCCGGCAAGGGGAAAAGCGGCCGTACGCGCTGCCGCCCGTATCCGGGGCGAAAACGAAAAGAACCGGCGGCAATCGCTTAAGAAGCCGCCGGTCCCTGTTTTACAGGCCGCTAAACGTTTTCGCCTTACCGGCATTCCCGGTAATAATCAACGACCTTTTTCGCGTCCGCTTCGTCCAGCCCGCATACCTCTTTTATAAACCCGTCTACCCCGCTGTGTTCAATGCGCTGGCGGATTATGCCGGCGCTTGGGTCGTCCGGGGCGTCGTAGGCCAGCGCCGCCGCAACGCCGCGCAGCAGCGTCTCATAGTCCATCCCCTGGGATTTACACCGGTTAATCGCGCCGATCAGCCGGTCCTGCGGCTGCAATTTGCGCAGCGGATCCCTGGCGACGCGGGCAATCGGGTCGCCCAGCCGCCGGTTTTGATATCGCTCAAGCAGTTCGCCCGCAAAGGCGTAGATGGGTTCGGCCTGCGTATTATAGGCCTGGGCGATGGCCCGCGCCACATTGCGCGTCGCCTGGCGCAACAGGGCGGCGATCTGCTCGTCCTGCGCGGCCTCCCAAATAAAGGTGTATCCCTTCAAATAGCCGAAATAGGCGCACAGCGCATGGCTCATATTGTGCAGGTATAGTTTTTTCTCCTCGCATATTTTAAACGGAGAGATAAACTCCGCGTGCGCCAGCTTGGGAATTTCCCCCACAAACTTGGATCCGTCGATCGGCAACGTGCAAAAACGCTCCACCTTTATAAGCGTGGGATCCGCCTCGTACAGTTCCCTGGGCAGCGCGGGCACCATGCGTCCGATGGTCACTTCCACCAGGCCCACCTGATCGAGCAGCCCGCCAAGCTCGCCCTCAAAGTAAGGCGCCAGCAAGCCGCGCATGTGCTTTGCCGCGTCCATCAAATTTTCACACAGTATGATGTTGAGCGGCTTGGTATTGCCATTTTCCGCGCGGCGTTTTATGCCCGCGGCGATATTGCCCGCTATGCGGGGCAATACGTTTACGCCGATGGAAGTAGCCATTATATCGGCAGTGGCAATCTCCTGCGCGATCAACTGCGCGTCCCTGCCGTCCACGCCGCGCACGTTTCCGATAAAGGTTTCTTCCTCGCCCTCATTGCTCACCACGCTGAGCGTGTAGCCTCCGCGCGCGTTCAGCGCGTCGATTACCGTCATATTGACGTCGATATATACCACTTCATAGCCCGAATCGTGAAAAACCTGCCCGATGAAGCCGCGGCCAATGTTCCCGGCCCCATAAATCAGCGCCTTTTGCATTTTCATTACCTCTGATTGTATATATCAAATAGCTGCATGGCCTGCGCCTCGGGGCGCATACCCTCGGTAGAGCCCGGCGCGGAAAGCGCGCACGCCGCCGAAGCGATGCCCAGCCGCATGGCCTGGCGCAGCGGATAGCCGCGATACGCGCCCAGCAATACGCCCGCGCAAAACGCGTCCCCGGCGCCCACGGTGCCTTTTATATAACCTTTCGGCAGTTGTAAGCTGCCCTCGGTTATATATTCGCCCGTTTGATCCATGCCGTAGCCGCCCTCCGGGCTATGGATGACCGCCCACCTGGCGACGCCCATTTCGCGCATGGCTTTCAGCGCGGCCGGCATATTTTCATCCAACAGCTTTTCGCCCACGCGCAGCTTAACGCCGGTTATCTGTTCCGCTTCCAGCTCGTTTATAACGCAATAATCGCTGTAGCGCAGCGCGGGCGTAACCAGGCGTTTAAACCGGTCGCCGCTCTCGGAAACCACGTCGATGGAGGTCGCGATTCCCTTTTGCTGGGCCCTGTGCAAAAGGCGCGCCATCTTCGTGCCATATTCCTCGTCCGGCGCGTCCAACGCGCCCAGCAGCAGGATATAGCCGATATGCAGTATGGATACATCCAGCTTGTCCCAATCGATATGCTCCTCGTCAAACAACTCGTTTGCGCCGCGATACTGAAAAAACGTGCGCTGCCCGCTGTGCGCGTCGTTCATCACCAGCGTAAACGAGGTCTGCCCTTCCAGCACGATTGAACCGCAATCGATGTTCGGATATTTGTCAAACCGGCTGCGGATAAACGCGCCGTTTTCGTCCTTGCCCATTACGCCTAGCACCTGTACGCGCATTTCACCCGCCAGCGCGGCCAGGTCCATGGCAACAGTGCACGCCGCGCCGCCGGTAGAAACCTGCGGCTCCTCCACCACGGTCGTCAATTCGCCGCTGGCGGGATAGCGCTCGATCTGGTGCAGCTTATCCACGATCAGGTTGCCTGCCACCGCAATCCCCTTATTCATATTCAGCGCCTCGCTTTTTATTATTTCGCCTGCGGATATTCGTTGCACAGCAGCCTGAGTTTGGGCTCGTCCTCTTCAATTTCCGCAAAACGGGCGATCTGGTTATAGAACCGGTTGTCGGTATTATCGTCGTTAAACATGGATACTTCGCCCAGCATGGTGTATTCGCCCTCGGCCCAGAATTCGTGATACAGCCCGCGGGTCAGCGTTATGCTCTCGCCCGGCTCCAGACGGATGATACCGCCGGCCGGCAATG
>CAWVLE010000003.1:0-6230 GCA_963929805.1 uncultured Eubacteriales bacterium
CCCATGAGGCCTTTGGGCTGGCGTTCTCCCTCAGAGTTCACTGTCCAATATGTTTGACAAACCTACAATTCGCTGTATTTTTGTCCACATATCGCCCCAAAAAATTGTTTATGACTATTTACAAAAAACGGTAATATGTGCTATTATATGTTAGTAGCGTACACGTGTACGTAATAAAAAAGGAGGTTATATTCATGAAGAAACTGGTATCCCTGCTTCTTGCCCTGCTTATGCTCCTTTCCTGCTTTGCCGCGTTTGCAGAGGAAGAGGCGGCCACCGACGTTCGCAACCTGATTGGCGACGGCGCAAACACGATATCCATCGCATTCTCCGGCGAAGAATTCAACGAAGAAAATCTTTTCGACGTATTGCAGGATTTCTACGATGAGACCGGTATTTCGGTAGAGGTAATTTACGTGGCTTCTACCGGTGGCTGGGGCGGCTTCTTCTCCAAGATTCAGACCATGGTAGCCGGCGGCGACACCCCGGATCTTATCCGTATCGCCATCGAAGGCTTTGAAATTTTCCGTTCCAACAACATGATCGTTCCGCTGAACGAATACGAAGAAAAATATCCCGAGTTCGCCGCGTTGGTGGACGACAACCACGAAAAGCTTACCGCGCCTTTCACAGTGGACGGCCAGCTGTACGGATACGGCTTTGACTGGAACAACGTTGTAACCCACATCAATTTGAACATTCTGGAAGAGGCCGGGCTGGAAATGCCGCAGGCCGAGTGGACCGTCGACGATTTCCTCGAGTATTCCAAGGCCATGACCTTTACCCGCGAGGACGGCACCAAGGTGTACGGCACCACCGTTCCCAACACCTATTTCACGCTGAACGCCTGGCTGTTCAACTGGGGCGCTTCCATCCTGAACGACGAAATGACCGAATCCACCGTCAACTCGCCCGAAGCGGTAGAAATGTTCCAGTTCCTGCACGATCTGATCTATGAATACGGCGTTGCGCCCGATCCCAAGGTAACCGGCGCGGAATTCATTACCGATCAGGTCGGCATGCAGTGGGGCGGCCGCTGGCTGCTGGGCGACTACTACGGCAACGACTTCTACGATGTAGACATCGTTTACGTGCCCACCAAGGCCACCAATCAGGTGATCTCGGGCGTCGGCATCTTCCCGATCTCCGCGGCCTCCGAGAAGAAGGACGAAGCGTATAAGCTGGCCGCCTGGCTGTCCTCGGCGGATTCTCAGTCCAGGATACTGGCCACCTCGCACATTCCCTCTTCCAAGACCTGCCTGGAGACCGTCCGCGAGAGCGACTTCCCGGCCAACAGCTATATCTATGCGGATTCCGCGGACATCGCCCGTTCTGTGGAGTGCCCGAAGGAATACGCCGACCTGCAGGAGATCTTCGACCGTTACGTTGGCCTGATCTACGCCGACGAGATGGAAGTTCAGGCTGCGCTGGACGCCTGCAAAGAAGAAATGGATCTTGTCCTGATGGGCTTCTAATTTAAATAAAAAACCGTAATTTGACGGCGGCCACACATCCGGGGCGGGAGCGCCTGCCCCGGATGTATTTTCAGGTAGCTGCCGCTGGAAAGGAGCTGGCCATGGTTAAAAACGACGCCGTCGCACGAGCACAGAAAATAAGGCGCAGGCGCGAAGCGGTCTCCGCCTATCTATTTTTAACGCCCGCGTTATCTATCTATCTGTTTTTTGTCATACTGCCGCTGTTCATCGTAGTTTATCTTATGTTCCACAGCTACAACGTCATCACGCCCGCGCAGTGGAACGACTATAAAAATTTTATCCGCGTTACGCTGGATAAAAGGATATGGGTAACCCTTCTTAACTCCTTTAAGTACGTAATCCTGATTTGCCCGATGCACATCGTTTTTTCCATTTTGTTGGCCCTGGGCGTCAACACGATAAAAAATAAGCTTGCCATTTTCACCCTTCGAACCATTTTGTATTTTCCCACGCTGCTGGCGGTTTCTTCCGTGGCGCTGGCGTGGACCTATATCTTCAGCACGGATTTCGGCATGCTGAACTGGTTTTTGGGCCTGTTTGGGATCGAAAGAATCCCGTGGCTGAATTCGTCCACCTGGGCGTATGTGGCCGCAATGATTTTCAGCCTGTGGAAAAATGTCGGGCTGTATTTCCTGTATATTTATATCGGCCTTCAGGGTGTGGATAAATCCATACTCGAGGCGGCGGAACTGGACGGCGCGAAACCCGCGCGCAAATTCTTCCGGGTTACGCTTCCGCTCATTTCTCCCACGCTGTTCTTTGTCACGACAACCATGATGATCGGCTGCATCCAGATATTTGACGAGCCCTACATTCTCACCGGCGGCGGCCCGGGCGATGCGACCCGATCGTTCTCTCAATATATTTATCAGGCGGCGTTTGTTTCCCAAAATTACGGCTACGCCTGCGTATTGGCAATGATGATGCTCGCAATTGTATTAACCATTACGCTGATTCAGTTTAAAGGCAGTTCCTGGGTCAGCTACGACCGGGATTAGGAGGGTTTTACTATGGATCAAAATCATTCTGCGTACCGGTCAAAATGCATCCGCAAGGCGATTATTGTCGCGCTGCTCATTCTGTTTTGCTCGTTTATGCTAATCCCGCTGCTGTGGATGATCTCCACATCGCTGCGCTCCCCGCTGGACGCGTTTACAATGCCTCCGGCCATCTTCCCTACCACATTTGATTTATCCAACTATCGCGAGGTTTTCGCGAAGGTAGACTTTTTCATGTTTATTAAAAACTCGCTGATCGTGTCCCTGTCGGCTACGGCGTTGCAGCTGGTCGCCTCCTCCATGGCGGCGTTCGCCTTTTCCAGGATGCGCTTTCCGGGACGTACCGTGCTGTTTATGATGTTCCTAGCGGTGCTGATGATTCCCGGCCAGGTGTTGTCCATACCCCGGTTCATCATCATGAGCAAGCTCAAGTTGATTAACAACCTGCTTGCGCTGATCCTGCCGGCGATCTTCTCGGCGATGTCCATCTTCCTGCTAAGGCAGTTCATGCTTTCCATCCCCCGAAGCTATGACGAAACGGCCTACATCGACGGCGCCACGCGCTTTCAGTGCTTCAGCCGCGTCGTCGTGCCTATGACCAAACCGGCCATGATGGTTATGGCCATGCAGACCTTCGTGGCAACCTGGAACGATTTTTACGGACCGTTGATTTATATTAATTCCGTGCAGAAGATGACCCTGCCGTTGGGCCTTACCCAGTTAAACGGCGTGCTGGGCACGGGCAACAAGGCCGCGATCATCGCGGGCGTCGTCTTATCCTTAATTACGCCGCTATTGCTTTACAGCTTTGGCCAGCGATACCTGATAGAAGGCATTTCCATTGGCGGAATAAAATGACGAAACATCTCAGTTTCCGGCGTCGGCCGGAATATGAAGGAGCGTGTCGCATGAAAAAGGTTTACAAAGGCGTTAAGCGCCAGGAAATTTCGTTCCCGCTGGGCGGGATCGGCTCGGGCTGCATCGGCCTGGACGGTACGGGCAGACTGCGCGACTGGGAGATTTTCAACCGGCCCGCAAAGGGAAGCATTAACGGTTTTTCTCACTTTGGCGTAAAGGCGGAATCCCATGGCGCCGTGGTAGACGCCCGGATCATGAACTCCGACCTGCTGGGTTCGTACATGGGCCGCTATGTGGAAAATAAAGGCCACAGCGGCTATGGCTACGGGCCCTCGCGGTACCTGCTCAGCGGCGTGCCTCACTTTCGCGACAGCGAATTTGCCGGCGAATTTCCGCTGGCGCAGGTGCGCTTTATCGACGATACCTTTCCCGGCGATGTATCGCTTGACGCGTTCAACCCCTTTATCCCCTCTAACGACGCCGATTCCAGCATTCCCGCAGCCTTTTTTACCGCGCAGGTGCGCAACACCACCGACCGGGAATTGACGTACACCTTTGAATTGTCGGTCAACAATCCTTCCAAACGGCGGCACATTCACCGGCGCGTTGACGGCGAGGCTTTCCATGGAATCGCGTTGGACGATGATTTTAAAGACGATCTTCACCAGGATTTTGGCGGCATCGCCTTTGGCGTTGGCAAGGCGGACCCCATCCAGGTGCAGCAATACTGGTATCGCGGCAGCTGGTTTGACAATTTGGGTATCTTCTGGCAGGATTTTACCGCGCCGGGCGAGATTCGCAACCGGGTCTACGAGGAAGAAGAGACCGCGGATTTCAGCGTGCGCGAGGACGTGGCGACCATCGCCGTACGCGCAAGCGTGGCGCCCGGGCAGTGCTGGCGTCAGCGCTTCGTGATCGGCTGGTATTATCCCAACGCCATCAATTACTGGTCCCAAACGCCCTGCAACCACGACGACCCCTGCTGCAAGGATAATCACACCTGGAAAAATTACTACGCCAAGTTGTTCGGCAGCGCGACCGAAGTGGCGGATTACGCCTTCCGGCACTGGGACCGCCTGGAAGAGGAAACCTTACGTTTCCACGACGCGCTGTACGCCTCCGATCTGCCCGAGGCCGCGCTGGAAGCGGTAAGCGCCAACCTGTCCACGCTCAAATCGCCTACGGTGCTGCGCCTGACCGAGGGCGGCTTCTACGGGTTTGAGGGCTGCCAATGCGATTGCGGCAGTTGCGAGGGCAGCTGCACCCATGTATGGAACTACGCGTTCGCCCTGCCTTTCCTGTTCCCGAAGCTGGAACGCTCCATGCGCGAGCTGGACTATACATACAACCAGAACGAGGATGGCGGCATGCCCTTCAGGCTCCAGCTGCCCCTCGGCAAGGCGCGCTCAAAATTCCGCCCCTGCGTGGACGGCCAGATGGGCGGCATCCTGAAAACCTATCGCGAGTGGAAGCTGTGCGGCAGCGACGAATGGCTGCGCGATTGGTGGCCCAAGGTGAAAAAATCGCTGGAATATGCCTGGGCGCCCACCAATGTGGATCGCTGGGATCCCGAGCGCAGCGGCGTAATTACCGGCCGCCAGCACCATACGCTGGATATGGAGCTGTTCGGCCCGAACTCCTGGTTAAACGGCTTCTATGTGGGCGCGCTGAAAGCCGCCTCGGAGATGGCTGAAGTCATGGGCGAGCCGGAAAACGCGCGCCTGTACAGCGAACTGAGCCAGAAAGGGCGCGCCTATATCGACACCCAGTTGTTTAACGGGGAATACTACCATCAAAAGGTGGACATCCGCGATATCCATGTGCTGGATCCCTACGTGGATGGCAGCGTGCTTACCGGCGGATCCACCGTGGGCGCGTACTGGAGCGACGAAGCGAAACAGTTAAAATACCAGATCGGCGAAGGCTGCGGCGTGGATCAGGTGCTCGCCCAGTGGATGTGCGAGCTGTGCGGCGTGGGCGAAATTTTAGACCCGGAAAAGGTGCGCTCTGCGCTCAAGGCCATTTTCCGCCATAACTTCAAGCCCTCGTTGCGCAACCACTTCAATCCCTGCCGTATCTACGGCCTGAACGACGAATCCGGCCTGGTAATCTGTGATTGGCCCGAGGGCAAGGAAAAGCCCGTGGTGCCCATCCCCTACGCTGAAGAGGTCATGCACGGCTTTGAATATCAAGCCGCGGTGCATATGATCCTGAACGGCATGGAGCAGGAGGGCATGACCGTAGTGCGCGGCATTCGCAATCGCTACGACGGCGAAAAGCGCAATCCCTGGAACGAAATGGAGTGCGGCAGCAACTACGCGCGCAGCATGGCCAGTTACGGCCTGTTGCTGGCCTATTCGGGTTTCCAGTTTGACATGCGCAAGGGCCGCATGGGCATGAAGCCGCTCCATCCGGGCCGGTATTTCTGGTCCGTGGACGGCGCCTGGGGCACCGCTCATTCGGATGAGCAGGGCGACCTCCTACAGGTGGAATACGGGCGTTTACAGCTTCAGGAAAGGGTTGTGCCCGACGCCGGCAGCGTGCGCGAGGTTACCTTAAACGGCCGCTGTGTCGCCTTTGAAGCCGTTGACGGCGCGCTCCGTCTGGCGGAGCCGGTTTGCCTGTGCCAGGGCGACCAACTGAAAGCCGCGCGCTGAGCGCCGCCAATTTTTCCATGGAACAGGCATTGCGCCCTCATAGCGGGCGTCAATGCAAAACAGGGCCCGGCAAGCAACGCCGCCGGGCCTTCAGTATGTTGACAAAGTCAACATACTGTGGGAGCGCTTAGAAGGCCTGCAAGACAAGGAAGCGAACTTGCAAACGAGGGAGCTTACTTAAACGTAAGTGACCGCCGTTTGCAAGTGACGCTGACGCCGTA
>CAWVLE010000004.1:0-12701 GCA_963929805.1 uncultured Eubacteriales bacterium
GGCGGTTTCATAGCCGCGCACATAGTTGTTGCTCTGGCGCAGGTGCGCGGTATCGCCCTCGTTAAGCACGGGCGTAGCAATGCCGACGGCGCGGAAGGTATCGCTGTCGGCCAGCTTGCGGCGCGCCTCCAACATGTAGAACCCGTCGTACCATACGCCGGCCTGGTTGTTGTAGATCTGCGAATCGCCGCTCTCGCGGGTGGTAAATTCGGGGTCGATCAGGCCTTCCTCATACCACTGGCGCATGGTGGCGATGAAATCGCGATAGGCGTCTTCCAGCGGGCCGTACTTCACCGTGCCGTCCACCTGATAGAAGCGCTGGCCTATGCCGAAACCGGCGATCAAAGAATCGTCCGCCGGAATCAGGTTGGCAGGCAGAAGCAGCGGGGTTTCGGCGCCCAATTCGTTTTTAAAGCGGGTCAGCATTTCATGCCAGTCGTCGTACGTCACGGGCGTTTCCATACCCAGCTGATCCAGCCAATCCTGGCGCACTACCAGCCCCGACCAGGCGCCCTGGCGCTCGCTTTCCACCATGGAAAACGCCCAGATGTTGCCCTCGTCGGTCTTGGTCTCGCTGCGGAAAGCGTCGGTAGAATTAATAAGCGTGCTGTAGTTCGGCGCGTATTGCTCTATTAACTCGTTAAGCCTGAGATAAGCGCCGTCCTCTATCGCCTTGTCGCCTCCGCCCGGATAGGTATATAGGGAACTGTCGTGCGTAATCAGGTCGGGAAGATCGCCGGAATTGATCATCAGGTTAAACTGTTCCTTTTCCTGGCCTACAGGCGCCAGCATCCATTCAATATGCACACCGGTAATGCGCTCCATTTCCTGGAAAAAAGTTAGCTCGTTAAAATCGGTCACCAAGGTAGTCCAGGCGGCATTGGTGGGGAAAAACCACCTTAACGTTACCGGTTCGGTGGTCAGCGGTTCGGCAACGGCATTTACGCCCATGCCGGCCACCAGCGCCAGCACACAGACAATAGCGGCAAATGAAGATGCTATCCGATGTTTTTTCATTACGGTGTCTCCTCTCTTTTCCGCGCGGCATGTGCCGCGGCCTTTTTTTCACAAACTATTATACACTATATTGTCCTGATACTTTTGCATGCATTTTTCAAACATATTCTACTATATTGATATGTTTATTCTTGGCTTGGAAAAGCACGGCGAACCATTTGTGTGATCTACTATAATTTATTGCGATTTTTGCGGAATTATAGTATAATATTTTGAGATTACAGCAATGTATGTTTTGCACGGCTCCGACCATTATTACTCTGCATTTACCAATTTATTATACTGTATTGATTCGCGAGGTGATTAAATGCTTGTTATTACCGCAAACGCCATTGATAAAGACGTGGGGATTTACTATTATATGCATACCAATACGGTAACGTTGGATCCGCACATACACGACGGATTTCACGAGATCATGTTGGTGCTGCGCGGAAGTCTGACGCACGAGTCGGAGGATTTCCGCACGCGTATGAGTGTGGGAGAAATGGCGTTTTTACCCAGCGATTCTACGCACACCATTTCCAATCCCACAGACGACCTGCTTATGCTGAACCTGTGCATTATGCTATCTACCTTTGAGCAGGCCGTCAGTTATCTGCGCATCGCCCAATCGCCCAATCGCGTAGTATGCACCAAGGTGGAACGGCAGGTAGTAGACTATCTGCTGTGGAACCACGCGCGGCTGACCGAAACCATGCAAAGCCCGGAGCGTACTACGATCATTCGCAACACATTTTCCCTGCTGCTGCCCTATTGCTGCGATATGACTTCGCGCCCGGACTGGTTTGAAGCGCTGCTAATTCAAATGCAGAAACAGGAAAACTTTCAGGCGGGCGTAAAGCGCATGCAGGAGCTGGCCTTTTGTTCGCCCGCGCACCTGTGCCGTACCTGTAAATCCCGTCTGGGCATCACGCCTACCCAATACGTGGACCGTATCCGCATACAGCACGCGCGTAATCTGCTGCGCCATGCGGGCTACCGCATACACGATATATGCGCAGAATGCGGCTACAACAATATCGGTTATTTCTACCGGCGCTTTGTCCAGGAAACCGGCATGCCGCCGGTGCAATATCAAAAAGAACATTATTTGGAAATCAAACCGCTGATATAAGCCGCTTAAAGCGCCAATCCGCTCTCGAAAAATGCGCCCGCAGGAGACGCTTAACGCTCCCTTCCTGTTTTGCCCGCCTGCGGAGAAAGCGATTGAACGGTTAAAATAGGGGCAGGATCATTGACGCTGATATATTAGTATGTTAAAATGTTATATATTGTACCATCATACGGATAAAGCGGGGATAAAGGCATGGTTTCGATACAATTAAAACCCGAATATACCTCCCGTACCGTAGGGGACAGCCTGTATTTAAGTTTGCGGGAAGACATTTTGTCTTTGCGGCTGAAGCCGGGCGAAGAATTAAATATAAAGCGGATGGCCGGTTCGCTAAATATCAGCCGTTCGCCGGTGCGGGACGCGCTTATGCGGCTGGCGGCCGAATCGCTGGTGGACATTTTTCCGCAGCGGGGTTGCCGCGTTTCGCTGATCGACATGCGCCGGGTCAGGCAGGAGCTGTTTTTGCGCGAGGGCGTGGAGACGCTGGCGCTTGAGCAATTTGTGCCCGCCGCGCGGGAAAGCGACTTTGAAAGATTGGAAGAAATTATACTGCGCCAGCGGCAGGCGGTGCATGCGCAGGACCAGCGCAAATTGCTGGAATATGACGAGGAATTTCACGCGCTGTTTTTTGATTCGACCGGCCAGTCCTACGCGCGGCGGATACTGCAAAACAGCTGCGCGCACTACCGGCGGGTGCGGCTGTTGAGCGCCTTTTACGGCCACATTGCCGCCGGGATAACCGGCGAGCACAGCCTGCTTTTGCAGGCGATGCGCGCGCGGGACGTGGAAAAATGCGTACGCCTGGAAAGGGCGCACCTGCACCGGCTGGATATGCAGCAATTGGAAATGGAAAAATCCAGGCCCGAATATTTTGTGCCCCAGGCCGTCGCGGCCCTTTTATAAAAGACGCAGCGGGCGCGGCGCGCCTGAAAATAAAGCAAAGGAATGATGAAGGATGAAGATGTCTTTTCGCTGGTACGGAGAGAAATATGATTCGGTCACCCTGGCCCAGATCCGGCAGATTCCCGGCATGCAGGGCGTCATCACCACGCTGTACGACACGCAGCCGGGCGACGAGTGGGATCTGGACGCCATACGCGCCATGAAAAAACAGGTGGAAGACGCGGGGTTGCGCGTTTTGGGCATTGAAAGCGTAAACATACACGACGCCATCAAGGTGGGCTCGCCCGAGCGCGACCGATACATAGAAGCCTACATAAACACCCTGCGCAAGCTGGGCCAGGAAGACATACGCATGGTGTGCTATAATTTTATGCCGGTTTTCGACTGGACGCGCAGCGACCTGGCAAAGCCCCGGCCCGACGGTTCCACCGTGCTGGCCTACGACCAGCGCGTAATCGATAAGATCAACCCCGAGGAGATGTTCAGCCAGCTGGATTCGGGCAGCAACGGTTTTATATTGCCCGGCTGGGAGCCCGAGCGTATGGCGCGCATCCGCGACCTGTTCGCCATGTACCGGGATGTGGACGAGGAAAAGCTGTTTGACAACCTGGTATATTTTTTAAATGCCGTCATGCCGGTGTGCGACCAATACGGCGTAAACATGGCCATACATATAGACGACCCCTGCTGGTCGGTGTTTGGGCTGCCGCGCATCATAACCGGCAAGCGCAACCTGTTAAGGCTTATGGAGGCGGTGCCCAACGTACATAACGGCGTCACGCTGTGTACGGGTTCGCTTTCCTCCAACCCCCAAAACGACATACCCGACATCATCCGCAGCCTGGCGGGACGCATCCATTTCGCCCACATACGCAACACCAAGTACACCGCGCCCGGCGTGTTTGAGGAATCCGCGCACTACATGGCGGACGGCTCGCTGGATATGGTGGAAATCATACAGGCCTTTGTGGATATCGGCTTTACCGGGCCGGTCCGCCCCGATCACGGCCGCGCCATATGGGGCGAGGTGGCCATGCCGGGCTACGGGCTGTACGACCGGGCGCTGGGCAGCCAGTACATTTTGGGCGTTTACGACGCGCTGATGCGGCAGAAGGAGAAAAACTAAACGCGGGGGGATTTTATGCGTCTTTCACGCGAAGGCATACGCCAAGGCGAATTTGCGCAAAAGGGCTATATACTGCCCCAATTCGACATTGAAAAAATGCGCCGCGTCACCGCCGCCGCGCCCGTTTGGGCGCACCTGGGCGCGGGCAACATACTGCGCGCGTTCCCGGCCGTGCTCTGCCAGCGGCTTTTGGAAAACGGCGCCATGGATACGGGCATGTGCGTGGTGGAATGCTACGACGAACAGATCATTGAAAAGGCGTTCGCGCCCTACGACAACCTGGCGGTAGCGGTATCGCTCAGGCGCGACGGGCGCATGGACAAGCGCGTGGTGGCCTCCGTCGCCCAGGCGCTGGGCTACTCCGCCGGTCCGGAGCGCGTGCGGCAAATCTTTACCGCGCCCAGCTTGCAGATGGTCTCCATGACCATAACCGAGAAGGGCTACGCGGTGGCGGACGCCTCCGGACAGCCGCTGCCCTTCTGCCGCGGAGATTTTACCTCCATGGACGCGCCCGCTTCCATCATCGGCAAGCTGGTAAAGCTTTTGTACGCGCGCTACCAGGCGGGCGCGCTGCCCATCGCTTTGGTCAGCCTGGACAACTGCTCGCACAACGGCTCCATACTGCGCGAAAGCGTAGAGCGCATCGCGCGCGCCTGGCTGGAAAATGGGCTGGTCAAGCCGGGCTTTATGGATTATCTAGGCGACCCGGCGCGCGTGTCGTTTCCCTGGAGCATGATCGACAAGATTACCCCGCGCCCCGCGCCCGAAATCATCGGCGCGCTTGAGCGGGACGGCCTTGAGGACATCGGCCTTAGTATAACCGAAAAAAACAGCTACGTAAGCGCCATGGTCAACGCGGAGGAATGCGAATACCTGGCCATAGAGGACCATTTCCCCAACGGCCGGCCGCCGCTGGAAAAGGTGGGCGTGATCTTTGGCGATCGCCAGACCATAGACAAAATCGAAAAAATGAAGGTATGTACCTGCCTTAACCCGCTGCATACCTGCCTTGCGATTTTCGGCTGCCTGCTGGGCTACGGCCGCATCTGCGAAGAGATGGACGACGCGGCGCTTTTGGCGCTGGTAAAGCGCGTCGGCTACGACGAAGGCCTGCGCGTGGCGGTGGACCCGGGCGTGATGAGCGCGCGCAAGTTTATCGACGAAGTGGTCAATCTGCGCCTGCCCAATCCTTTCGTGCCCGACACCCCGCAGCGCATCGCCTGCGATACCAGCAAAAAGCTGCCCGTACGCTTTGGCGAAACGCTTAAAGCCTACCTGTCGCGCGGGCAACGCGATTTATCCTTTTTGACCGGCATGGCGTTGGTGTTCGCGGGGTACGCGCGCTATCTTACCGGAATCGGCGACGACTTTACGCCCTTTGAGCGCTCCAGCGACCCCAATCTGGAGGCGCTTTCTACCTGCGTGGCCGGGTTTGAGCCGGGCCGCCCCTTTGACGCGGGCAAACTGCGCGGCCTGTTTTCCAACGCGGATCTGTTCGGCGTGGATCTGTATAGCGTAAATCTGGGTAAAAAGGCCGAGTCGCTCTTTACGGAAATGAACGAGGGACCGGGCGCGATACACGCAACCATCGCGCGCCACGTAAATCCATAGCCCTTATGCGGCCTGCGGCCGGACGGCGGGCGTACTTACGCATAAACGCCGCGTCCGGCCGCATTTTTTTCGGCCGGACGCATAGCCCCTTAAGGCACCCGTTCCATATCGCCCAGCCCGCTGAATATGCGCGCGCGGTACCAGCCGATTTTTTCCATGGGTTTAAGCGCGGCGATCTGGTATTGATAGGCCGACAGCGCCAGCTTAAATACGGCCGGATCGGGCTGCCTGTTGGCGTAGCGGCTTTCGCACAGCGCGCGCGCAAGGTAGACCATTTCGTCGCGGCAGATATTTGCCGCGCGCAGGCGCTGGGCAAACATGGCGGGCGTCTCGTCCGCGGCGCTTACCTGGCCCTGGCAGGCCAGCAGCAGGATCAGCGCGCGGTACCACACGATCAGCTTTTTGGCGTCGTCCTCAAGCGCCGCGGCGCGCGCAACCGGGTCGCTGGCGCGCAGCCGGTGGTATACCCAGGCGGCGGCCGCCGCAACCGCCAGTACAATCAGCGCGATGAAGGCCAGATAGCGCATGTCGCGCGTGTCGTCCTGAGAATCGGTCTCTTCCCCGCCGGAAGCGGTCTGGTTTTCCTCTTCTTCGGGCGCGTCGGGCAAATCCTCCTCCATGCCGTCCTGGCCGTCTTCCTCGCCGTCCGCGTCCTCTTCGCCGGGTTCCTCCTCGGGTTCTTCCTCCGGCTCGTCTTCGGGTTGCTCCTCCTGGCCCCCGTCTTCCTCGGGCGCCTGGGTCGGCCAGGTCTCGCCGTCCGTTTGATCCTGTTCGTCCCCGCCGTCCGCGTCGCCCGTGCGGCCTTCGCCGCCGCCGCTTTCGCCGGGCGTGGTATCGCCGCTGCCCGGCGTGGGGTTAAACGATATCCAGCCCACACCCTCAAAATAGACTTCGGCCCAGGCGTGCGCGTTGCGCCCGGTTATGACGCGGCCCTCCTGGCCGCTGGCGGGCGCCAGATAGCCCTCGATATAGCGGGTGGGCAGGCCCGCGATACGGCACATGACCGCAAAGGCCGAGGCAAAATAGCTGCAATAGCCCTCTTTGCTTTCCAACAGAAAATAGCTGACAAAGTCGCGGTCGCGCGGCGGATAGCCCACCTCCTGCGAATAGGTATAGCTGTTCATCAGGTGGTCCTGTATGGCCAGCGCCTTTTCATAGTCGGTGGAAGCGCCCGCGATAACGCGCTCCGTCAAATCGTACACGCCCTGTTCGATGCCCCGCGGCAAAAGCGTGTATTCCGAGCGTATTTCGGCATAGCGCGCGTCGCCCTGCAGCGCCGCCTGTTCCAGCAGCCGGGCCATGGCGCTGGTGTTGTTTGTGGGAACCTGCGCGGTAAATTCGTAACTGTCGCCGCTCATTACGCCCCGGGTGATAAACACCTCGCCGCTGGAGTTATAGTACACCGCCAGGTCCAGCCCGGCGGACAATTCCACCAGGCGATGGGGCGTATACAGCGTGGAAATGCCGTCGCCCAGCATGGTGACCGAGGCGGTAACCTCTTTAAACGCGCCCGACGCGTCCAGCCCGTCCAGCCGTCCGGAATCAAATATTTCGTCGCGCGTGGCGCGCTTTGTGGGGTCCACAAACAGATAGCGGTTGTTGACCGCGCTGTTCACCCACGAATAAGTGGTATAGGTGCGTTTAATGGACCCGCGCAAAAGCAGCGCGTCGTCCGAGCGCACCAGCATCACGGGCGATTCGTCCGGGTCGGCAGGCCCGCCCAGCATTTCGCCCTGGGGCTGGAAACCGTCCTGGTAAAGCGAATAGGTGGTGCGGGTTTCGGTAAACATGAAATAATCGTAGAACAGCTGCCGCACGCGGTTGGCCGCGTCCTCCAGCGGCGGCCAGGTGGGGTTGCCCGCCGGGACCAGCATAAAGGCCAGCGTCGCCGCGATGAGCGCGGCCGGCAGCGCGCGCGTATAGGCAAAGCGCTCGTCGCCCGCGCGCGCGAACATGGCGGCCAGCGCGGCCAGCGCGGGAATCACGCAATCGTAATCCAGCTGCCGCTTCATCAGCCAGCAGCCCATCATGATAATCAGCGTGAGGGTAAGCGCGGGGTACACGCCGCCGCTCATGCGGCACATCCAGTGAATGGCCAACGTAAGCAAAATCGCCACCGCGGCCGCGATCACCGGCGCGTATTCGGTCAGCATCACCGTGCCGCCCGACGCGTAATCCATCAGCGCGCCGCTTAGCTCGCCCAGGGCGGCAAACACGCCGCGCGCGCCGGCGGTTATCGCGCCGGCCACGGCCAGCGCAAGCGACGCCAACGCCGCGCCGCGCGAATACATGGCCACGCTCAACAAAAGCGCTATGGCGGCGCTGGAAAGATAGCCGGTCCAAATGCCGGCGGACAAATCCATCGCCCGCGTAAGCATTACGCTGAGCGAACCGCCCAGCATGACCGACAGCAAAAACGCGCCCGCCAGCTCTAAAATCTTTTCCCGTTTTGACATATTACACCTGATAAAGCAGCATTTCCTCGGTCAGTCCCTTGCCCCACGGATCCACGCGCAGCGCGATCAGGCCGCTCAGCCGCAGCCGCTCCAGCAGCGCCATGGACTCCTCGCGCCGGCTTTCGGTAATATAGCACACGCACACCCGCAGCCCGGATCTGCGCAGTTGCAGGGCGATATCGGCGATGCGCGCGGTCAGGCGCGCGGTAATCAGCACCGCGCCGGCCGTGCGCTGCATGCGGCGCATTTCCAGCGTCAGCACCTGTTCGTAGGGATAGGGGCTGTCAAACTTCACCCGCATAAGCTGGTCGGTAAACCGGTCCAGCTCCTGTCCGGACGCGCCGGAGCACTCCGCCGGCTCCGCGCTCATCAGCGGCATGCGCACCGGATATCCGGCCTCCAGCTGGGCGCGCGCGATGGACGCGGCCGTTTCGCACACGCAGTCCTGCACCGTCATGGCCTGCGAATGCATAAAATTCATCGGGCTTAAATCGGGCAGTATCAGCGTATCCGGCCGCGAGGCTTCCTCATAGGTGCGCACCAGCAGCTCGCGCCGGCGTATGGACAATTTCCAATGTACCTTCTTTAGCGGGTCGCCCGGAAGATAACCGCGCGTATCCGACGGCGAGGCGTAATCCTCGGTCTGCCGCGCCAGCGCCTGCGGCCCCGTGTCGCCCGAGCGCAGCTCTATGGGCGGCAGCTTGGCCGCGTTGGGCAGCACCTCCACCGTGGTCTGGGCGCCGCGCACCCGTTTGGAAAAGCGGAACAGGCTGAATATATCCTCCACCGCCACGCCCGCTACGCCGATGTGGTACACGCCGCGATGGGGGCATTCAAAGGCGCAGTTCAGCCGCCGCGCGGCCAGGGGCGGCAGGCTGATGCGCATGTGCTCGGCCGCGCGTTCGTCCTCGGGCACCGACAGCGTCAGCACCACCGCGCGGACCGGCAAAAGGCTTACGTAGCGCACCGTCATTTCCAGCGGCGCGCTTTCTCCGCGCGCGAGGCGTATGCGCCCGGCGCGGCTGTTAACGCGCAGGGTGAAAAGCGCCGTCGCGGCGCTCAAAAGCCCGATCAGCAGCATCATCACCATGCACAGCAAAAGCAGGTAATACAGCTGACTTCCGGTAGACAGCGCGACCACCGCAAGCGTCAGCGCGGTCAAACCGAACAGCGCGGCGCGTACGGTCATGGCAGCTTCACCGGCACCTGAACCGAATTCATCACCGTTTGCAGGGCGCGCTCGGCCGTGATGCCGCGCATGCGCGCCTCGGGGCTTAGCATGATGCGGTGGCAGATCACCGGCTGGGCCATGGCCTGCACGTCCTCGGGCAGCACGTAGTCCCGGCCCGAGAGCAGCGCGCGCGCCTGGGCCGCCCGCAGCAGCGAAATGGTGGCGCGCGTGGAAATGCCCAGTTGCAGCGCGTTGGATTTGCGCGAGGCGGCCGCGATCAGCGAAATGTAGGCGCGCACCTCTTTGGAGGAATACACGTCTTCCACCTCGCCCTGCAGCGACTGAATCTCGCGCGAGGAACACACCGGGCCCAGCGTTTCGATCGGGCGCGTGCCGGTGGTATAGCGCAAAAGTATCTCGGTTTCCTCCTCCGCGGAGGGATATCCTATGGATATGCGCATAAAGAAGCGGTCCAGCTGGGCCTCGGGCAGCGGGTAGGTGCCCACGAAATCCACCGGGTTCTGCGTGGCCAGCACGATAAAGGGCTGGGGCATCCGGTAGGTAACGCCGTCCACCGTCACCTGGCCTTCCTCCATGACCTCCAGCAGCGAGGACTGCGTCTTGGGCGAGGTGCGGTTGATCTCGTCGGCCAGCACGATCTGGCTCATCACCAGCCCGGGGTGATACTCCATCTCCCCGGTTTTGAAATTGGCCATGGTGAAACCGGTAATGTCGCTGGGCGTAATATCGGGCGTAAACTGTATGCGCTTAAAGCTCAGTTCCAGCGAGCGGGCCAGCGCGGATACCAGCGTGGTCTTGCCCACGCCCGGCACGTCCTCGATAAGCACGTGGCCGCGGCACAGCAGCGCGATGAGCAACAGCTGGACCGCGTCCTGCTTGCCCACGATGACCTTGCCCACGTTGTCCTTAAGCAGCCTGGATATATTCTCGCTCGTCAGCATGAAACGTATCTCCCCATTTTATTTGGGCGGCCGCGTTGCGCGCGCAACACGGCGCTTATGCCCGTGCATATGCCAATACTTTTTTAGGCGGTCCCCGCGCGGAAAAAGTTCCGCGGGGCGCGCCGCGCCGGTATACGGCACATTGTGCTTTGTTTAGTATACCCCATACGCGCGGCCAATTACAAGCTTAAAGCAAAAATTACCGCATATGACACGTATTTGCCGGATATGTGAACCCGCGCGGGCGTTTGCCTGGCCGGCCGGTACGCGCTATAATAGTGTTATGGAAAACAGCGTTTATCGGGGAGGAAGACGCATGCGGGCAAATTCGGATTTGGGCGGCGCGCTGCGCGCGCGCGGCGCGGTATATTTGGATTCGGTGGATTCCACCAACGCGGTGGCCAAGCGCATGGCGCGCGCGGGCGCGCCGCACGGCACGCTGGTTATCGCGGGCGAACAGACCCAGGGCCGCGGCCGCCGCGGGCGCAGCTGGGTATCCCCGCCGGGCGCGGGCGTGTGGATGACGCTGCTGGTTAGGCCGCAAGCGCTCAGCGCGGCCCGCGCGAGCGAGCTGGTGTTTGTGTCGGCGGTGGCGCTATGCCAGGCCTGCCGCGATTTAAGCGGGCTGGACGTGGGCATAAAGTGGCCCAACGACCTGGTCGCGCAGGGAAAAAAGATAAGCGGCACGCTGCTGGAAATGCAGTCGGACGAAAAATTTACCCAATGGGCGCTGATCGGGTCGGGCGTAAACGTAACCGGCGTCGCCTTCCCGCCCGATTTGCCCCACGCCGGTTCGCTGGAGGGGCTATCCGGCCGGGAAATCGACCGCGACGCGCTCTGCCTTGATTACCTTAACCGGTTTGAGGTGGTCTACGCGCGCTGGGCCAAATTGGGCCTGGCGGGGATTATGCAGGACTACCGCGCGCTGTCGGTAACGCTGGGCGCGCGCGTGCGGGCGCGGTGCGCAAACGGCGAATACGAAGGCGTGGCGCTGAAAATGGACGGCGCGGGCGAACTGGTGATACAAACCGGCGACGGCCAATTCGTTACGCTCAGCGCGGGCGACGTTTCGGTGCGCGGCATAATGGGCTATGTGTAAGGGGCGGTGACACAATATGATTATCGGTCTGGGCTGCGATTTGATGGACGTGGCGCGCATAGAAAAGGCGCTCGAGCGCGCGCGCTTTGCCGAGCGGTGCTTTACCCCGCGCGAGCGCGAGCGCATATCGGCGCGCGGCGCGCAGACCGCGGCGGGGTATTTTGCCGCGAAGGAAGCGGTGGCCAAGGCGCTGGGCACCGGCTTTACCGGTTTTTCCCTTCAGGATATTTCCATTGAAAACGACCAATTGGGAAAGCCCGCGTGCCGCTTAAGCGGCGGCGCGCTTGAGCGCCTGCGCGCGCTGGGCGGCGCGCGCGTATGGGTCAGTATCAGCCACGCGGGCGGCATGGCCATGGCCGTGGCCGTGGCCGAATCAGAAATCCCTTTGGAATTGTAAGGGTTTATCAGCGCAAGCCAGAGCGGCGGATTTTCCTGCTTGCGCGGCAAGGTTTCCTTACGCTGTTTCTCGCCCGGGAGCCCCCCACAGGGGCGAGAGGGAAACAGCGCTTTACACTCGAAAAGGACGCCGAAGGCCGACTTTTTCGACGCACCAAAGCGGCGGAGGAAATGCTTTCCTCCGCCGCTTTGCGTTGGGGTATGGGAAGGATCAGGGGAAGGATTTTGCAAATGACGTCTGTCGTGTAAATCAGCGGTTGCCCCTGCCGCCGCGGCTGTTGCCGCGTCCGCTGCCCAGGCCCAGCCCGGTACCGCTGCCCCTGCCGTAGCCGTATCCGTAGCCGGATGACAGCTGGGCGCCGCAGTTGGGGCACACGCCGTTGGACAGGGCGTAATTTTCGTGCGCCTGGTTAAGCAGCAGGCCGGCCTGCTCCTGGGTCAATTGGCCGCTTTCGACCATGGCGTTTACTTCCGATTCAAAATCGGTCAGCGCGTTTTCCTGGCGCGCGGCGCAATAGGCGTCGTAGGCGGCCTGATACTGTTCCGCTTCGCTCTGCGTATCGGCGGTCTCGGTTTCCACCTGGACCTGCGACGAGTCCAGCGCGTCGTCAGATGTCTCCGCCAGCGCGGCAAAGCCAAGCGCGAGCGAGAGCAGCGCGGCCGTTACGCACAAAAGCTTTTTAAGGTTATTCTTCATGGGATATGTCCTCCTTTATTTTTGTGTCGGTTCCCTTTGAACAACCTCATTTTAGCCGTCCAACCTAAAATCAGGCTAAATGCGTTGTGACAAATTTGTAAAAACGCGCGCGGACTACCGGGCCAGGGGCAGCAGGCAGAAAAACT
>CAWVLE010000005.1:0-2813 GCA_963929805.1 uncultured Eubacteriales bacterium
GCGGCGCTGTTTAACGCGCCGGCGGCCGCAGCCATAGCGGCGCACGCGTTAAGCGGACGCTTTTCCAGCAGGCCGCACAAAAAGGCCGCGTCAAAACAGTCGCCCGCGCCCGTGGTGTCCACTACGTCCACCGGATATACGCCCAGCGAAAACCGCTGCGCGCGCGTGACGATTTCGCAGCCCTGCCCGCCGCGCTTAAGCGCGATGACTTCGACCGGATAGCGCGAAAATACGTGCGCAAGCGCCAAGTCCAGCGAATCCTGGCCGGTTAACAGCAAAAGCTCCTCCACCCCGGGCAGCAGGATTTTGCACATGCGCATGACGGGTTCCACGATATCTTTCAGGTTGCCGCCGCGCAAAAGCTCCGCCCGGATGTTTGGATCAAAACTGACCGACGCGCCCGAGGCGTGAAAGGCGCGCGCGGTCTTTATAATTTGGTCGCAAAAATCCGGATGGCTCAAAAGCGAACAGCCCATGATGTGGAAAAAGGCGTTTTCGCCATCCGGCGGGGTCTCCAATCCCCGCGCGCGCACGGCGGGCGTCCTGGACAGGTGGAACAGAAATTCGCGCGAGCCGTCCGAAAAATAGGTCACGAACGCGCACGCGGTCGATCCGTCCGGATCCACGGCAACGTAATCGGTATTTACGCCGTCCGCGCGCAAACGGCCCAGCACGCAGCGCCCAAACGCGTCGTCGCCTACGCCGCCGAGGATGCCGGCGCTGTGTCCCAGCCGCGCGACGGTATCCGCGAATATGGCCGGGGCGCCCGAAGGGTACGGCCCTTTAAAGACCCCCGCCCGGTCCAACGGTTCGTCTACGCCTGCGCGCATGATTTCCACCAGAATTTCGCCCATGGTCCAAACCTGTGCCATAGCCTTACATCCCCCTCTTTGTGCCGCGCGGCGGCATATTTCCATTAACTTCCATTATAGTTGCATTTTTATCCAAACTCAACGGAATTTTGAATAAAGGCGTATCAGAATGATACAGCGCGGCCGCTTGACGCTTTATGTTCGGTTTTGTATGATATAATAGAATAGGAATTGGATGCGGGCGCGCTTCGCCCGGCATCCTGCGCGCCGCAGGCGGCACGCGCCCGGCTTTGCCGTGCGCCGGGCTGCGAGCGGCAAAGAGATTTCCGGCACAACAGGCCGGATTTGCCGATTGATTGAGAGGAGAGACCCAAATGCGCGATTCAATTCACAAATACTTTCAGGTGGGCACCATTCAGTGGATGAGCCATCCGCCGGCCAAATACGATCTGCTGGATTCTTTGAAAACCATTGCGTGCGACGATTTTTTCGACGCCATTGAAATTACGCAAATTAAAGACGAGGCGACCCGTGCCGCCGCGAAAAGGATATTGGAACAGTCGCATCTGAAGGTGTGCTACGGCGCGCAGCCCCGCCTGCTGGGCCCCAAGCTGAACCCCAACGACCTGTGCGAAGAGGGACGCCGCAAGGCGGAGCAGACGCTGCTGGAGGCGGTGGACGAAGCGCGTGAAATGGGCGCGGGCGGAATCGCCTTTTTGTCGGGAAAGTGGGAAAAGGAAAAGCGGGAGGAAGCCTATGCCCAGCTGCTTAAAACCACGACCAACGTATGCGCTTACGCGGCCCAGTACGGTATGATGGTGGAGCTTGAGGTGTTCGACTTTGACATGGACAAAGCATCGCTGATCGGGCCCGCGCCGCTGGCCGCCCGCTTTGCCGCGGATATGCGCACGGTTTGCAATAACTTTGGCCTGATGGTGGACCTGAGCCATTTCCCCACCACGTATGAAACCACGCAGTTTGTGGTGCGCACGCTGCGCCCCTACATTACCCACTTCCATCTGGGCAACGCCGTGGTAAAGCCGGGCTGCGAGGCCTATGGCGACAAACACCCGCGTTTCGGCTTCCCCAACAGCGCGAACGACACGGCCGAATTGTTGGATTATTTCCGCGTGCTGAAAGAAGAGGGCTTCTTCTGCGCGGAAAATCCCTACGTGCTGTCCATGGAGGTTACGCCCTGGGGCGACGAGGACGGCGATATCATTCTGGCCAATACCAAGCGCGTAATCAACCGCGCGTGGGCGCTGCTTGAAGACTGACAAGTGTGGAGGAAGATCATATGAAAATTGTTATTTTGGACGGCTATACCGAAAATCCGGGCGATCTGAGCTGGGAAGGCTTTGAAAAGCTGGGCGAACTGGAAGTGTACGATTTTACCGAGCCCGAACTGATCGATCAGCGCATCGCCGGCGCGGAAGTAGTGTACACCAACAAGACGCCGCTGACCCGTCAGACCATCGAAAAGGCGACCAGCCTGAAATTTATCGGCGTGCTCGCTACCGGCTACAACGTGGTGGACGTGGCGGCCGCCAAGGAGCGCGGTATACCCGTTTCCAATATTCCCACTTACGGCACGGCCGCCGTGGCGCAATACGTCTTTGCGCTGCTGCTTGAAATCTGCCACCACGTGGCGCACCACGCCGGGGCGGTTAATCAGGGCCGTTGGACCAGCTGCCGCGATTTCTGCTTCTGGGATTATCCGCTGATCGAGCTGGCCGGAAAGACGCTGGGCATTATCGGCTACGGCCGCATTGGCCAGGCGACGGCAAAAATTGCGCGCGGCTTTGGCATGAACGTCATCGCCTACGATTCGTTTGTCAAGGCGGAGGAGTGCGTGCCGCTTGACGAGTTGCTCTCCCGCAGCGACGTAATTTCGCTGCACTGCCCGCTTTTCCCCGAAACCCAGGGCATCATTAACAGCGCTACCATCGCCAAGATGAAAGACGGCGTGATTTTAATCAACACTTCGCGCGGCCCGCTGGT
>CAWVLE010000006.1:0-18024 GCA_963929805.1 uncultured Eubacteriales bacterium
CGCCGCGCGGGGGGAGGCGGACGCGATGCGCGCGATGGGCGTGGATATAGGCACCACCACCGTTTCGGGCGTGGTGATCGACGGCCAAACGGGCCGGGCGCTTATGCGCCTTACCTGGCCGGGCGAGGCATGGCTGCCGGGCGAAAAACACGAGCGGCTGCAGGACGCCGGACGCGTTTGCGAGCGCGCCCTGGCGATGGCCGCCCAGCTGTTTGAGGCGTGCGCGCCGGTGGACGCGGTTGGGCTGACCGGGCAGATGCACGGCGTCGTCTACATAGACGCGCTCGGGCGCGCGGTTTCGCCGCTGTATACCTGGCAGGACGGCCGCGCCGGGCTGATATCGCGCGGCGGGCAAAGCTATTCGCAGGCGCTGAGCGCGGCCTGCGGCTACGCCGTGCCCGAGGGATACGGCCTGGCCACCCACTATTACAACCAGGCGCACGGACTCGTGCCCGGCGAGGCCGCGTATATGGTCACCATCGCGGACTACGCCGCCATGCGCATGACCGGCCAAACCCGGCCGGTTCTAAGCGCCTCCAACGCGGCCAGCCTGGGCGCGTTTTGTCTGGAATCGGGCGACTTTGACCGCGCCGCGCTTGCGCGCGCCGGGCTGGATACGCGCCTGTTGGGCGAGGTTAGCGCCCGGCCGCGCGTGCTGGGCACAACCGCGCGCGGGGGCCTGCCCGGCGGCGTGCCGGTGGCCGTGGCCATCGGGGACAACCAGGCCAGCTTTATCGGCTCGGTGCGCGACGCGCAAGACAGCGCGCTTGTCAACGTGGGCACGGGCAGCCAGGTGTCGCTATTGGCCGCGCGGCCGGTCTCGTGCCCGGACTGCGAAACCCGGCCGCTGGACGAGGGCGCGTTTTTGCTGGTTTCCTCTTCGCTGTGCGGCGGGCGCGCCTACGCGCTGCTGGAAAAGCTGGCGCGCGAAATCGCGGTGGCGGCGGGCGCGCCGGACAGGCCGCTTTACGACCTGCTGGAGCGGTTCGCGCTTAAGGGGCTGGAGGCGGACGACCCGCTTCGCGTTTCGCCGCTGTTCTGCGGCAAAAGATCCAATCCCGCGCTGCGCGCCAGCGTTACCGGCATCGGCGAGCGCAATTTTACCGCCGCGCACCTCGCCGCCGGCATGCTGCGCGGCATCGTGGAAGAACTATACCAGCCTTATCTAAACATGTGCGCGCTTAGCGGACGGCGCGCGCGGCAGCTGGTGGGGTCGGGCAACGCGGTGCGCAAAAACGCGGCGCTGCGCCGCGCGTTTGAATCGGCCTTTGAAATGAAGCTGCGCGTGCCCGCCTGCGAGGAGGAGGCCGCCTGCGGCGCGGCGCTCAACGCGCTGGCGGCCTGCGGCCTGCGCGACAGCCTATCCTCGGCGCAGTCGGTTATCCGCTATGCGGATGAGGACGGCCAATAAGGCCCGCGCGGAGAAAAAAGGGCGCGCCCGATCCGTCGATCAGGTAACGCCCTCGGGCATAAAGCCGCCCTGCCACATCACCATCAGCGTGCCGTCCTCCACGCGCACGCCGGCGGGCTCCCCGATAAAATGGTTGCTCACGCCCAGGGGCACGTCGTCGGTCAGCGCGCCGCCTTCCAGCGTGTATTTCAGCCCCCAAACGGATACGCCGCGCGCCGCGCCGCCCGTGGCGAATACCGATATCACCCCACGCGCGTCCGGGCCAAAGCGTATTTCGCCCCGATGCACCGCGCAGGCGGTCGCGGCTCGGTCCAATATAAAGGCGCGCGCGCCGCGCTTTGCCAGATAGCACAGCGTCTGCAAATTGGCGATGGAGTGGTCCATGCGCGCGCCGCCCAGCGCGCCGTACAGCCTGAAATCGCGCCAGCCTTCCGCCAGCGCCCGCTTTACCGCCAGCATCATGTCGGTATCGTCCTTTTCCACCGGATAGCGCTGCGCGCCGGGCGGCGCGCAACCGCCCGCAATGGAATCAAAATCGCCCAGCGCCAGATCGGGCCTTATCCCCGCGCGCGAGAGGTGATCGTAGCCCGCGTCGGCCGCGATCAGGTAATCGCCCGCCGCCACGCGCAACCGCGCGGGCGCAAAATCGCCCGCGCCCACAATATGGCAAACGCCCATCGGTTTACTCCTTTCGGCAAAGCGCCCTAACGCTGCACGCGGCCCGAGGCGTTGCCGCCGGCCAGGGACAGCACGTCGCTTTCGCTTACCAGGTTAAAATCGTGCTCTATGGTTTGCTTAAGGCAGCTGGCCGCCACAGCAAATTCAATGGCCATTTGCGGCTCAAACCCGCGTATCAGCGCGTGGATCAGCGCGCCGCCAAAGCTGTCGCCGCCGCCCACGCGGTCCACGATGTGGATGAGATAATTCTTTGAAAAATAGGCCTTGCCGCCCTCGTACAGCATGCCCGCCCAGTTGTTTTCGCTGGCCGATATCGAGCCGCGCAGCGTGATGGCCACCCGGTCAAAGCCGAACCGCTCGCTTAACTGGCGCGCCACCGACACATAGCCCGCGCCGTCCAGCTTGCCGCCCTCGACGTCGCTGTTCTCCGCCGCGATGCCGAACACGTCCTTGGCGTCTTCCTCGTTGGCGATGCACAAATTGACGTAGGGCATCAGGCCGGCCATCACCTCGCCCGCGCGCTGGCGCGACCACAGCTTGGCGCGGTAGTTTAAATCGCAGCTGACCGGTATGCCGCGCGCCTTGCATACGCTTAGCGCGTCCATTAAAATGTCGCTCAGGCAGCCGCCCAGCGCGGGGGTGATGCCCGTAAAGTGAAACCAGCCGGCGTCCGACAAAATTTCGTCCCAGTTAAAATCGGCGCGCTGCGCGGTGGCGATGGAGGAGCCCGCGCGGTCGTACACCACCTTACTTCCGCGCTGCGAGGCGCCCTTTTCCACAAAATAGATGCCCAGCCTCGGCCCGCCGCGCACGATGCGGCCTGTGTTCACGCCGTAGCGGCGCAGTTCGTTTATGGCGCACTGGCCCAGGTCGTTTTCGGGCAATTTGGTAACGTACGCCGCGTCGTGGCCAAAGTTGGAAAGCGATACCGCCACGTTGGCCTCGCCGCCCGCGTAGCTGGCCTCAAAGGTATCGGCCTGCACAAATTTCAGGTACCCCGCGGGGTTAAGCCGCATCATGATTTCGCCAAAGCATACGATTTGAGACATTATACCTGCACCGCCTTTACGTATTCCCGGGCCAGCGCCCGGATTTTGTCAAACGCGCCCGCCTCGATCCATTCCCGGTTGACCAGATTGCCGCCCACGCCCAGCCCCACGCAGCCCGCGCGGATAAAATCGGCCGCGTTTTTTTCGTTTACGCCGCCCACGGCCATCAGCGGCACGTGGCTAAGCGGCGCGCGCAGCGCGCGTATATAGCCCGGGCCCACGCAACCGGCGGGAAACACCTTTACAAAATCGGCGCCCGCCTCTCGCGCCGACAGAATTTCGGTGGGGGTAAACGCGCCGGGTATGGAAACCATGCCCATCTCCCGGGTCTTTTTCACCACGCGCGCGTCGAAGCCGGGCGAAATGATATACTCCGCGCCCGCCTCGCGCGCCATTTCCACCTGGCCCTCGCTAAGCACCGTGCCCGCGCCCGCCAGCATGCGCCCGGCAAAGTGCCGGCTGATCTGGGAAATGGAGCGCGCGGTGTCCGCCCAGGAGCCGGGATCCGCCTGGTTAAAGGTAACTTCCACCATTTTGATGCCGCCTTCCAGCAGCGCCGAGGCCAGTTGCAGCATTTTATCGGGGGCGAGGCCGCGCACGATGGCGATCAACCGGCCGTTTAACACCTGCTCAATTACCTGGCTTTTCATGCGTTTTCTGTCCTTTCCGCGACAGGCGTCCGCGCGCCCGCCGCCTTGCATCACGATTATAACACACACGCGCGCGGCGTCCGTGTAAAGTTTTCCGCACGGCGATATGCCGTTTTTTACAAAGCAGGCCTTGTTTGCGCCCGGGCCCGCGCCGCGCGGCCGGGCAGGAAAAACCGCCCGCAAAGCGCGTTGTTTGCGGGCGGCGCGTCTATTGGCACGCGTCAGGCGGGTTTATCCGCGCGCGGCGTTGCGGCTGAACCAGCCAAATTCATACGGCGCCAGGGAGATGCTGCGCCCGTCGAACGCGCGGCCGGTGAACAGGTCGGTATATTCGCCTTCCAGCGCGTTTAGCACAGCGGTCTGATAATAGTCGGAAAAATTGTAAAGGCACACCAGCCGTTCGCCGTCCATGGCGCGCACCAGCGCCAGCACCGCGCGGTTTGAGCTATCCCAGGTAGATACGTAGGCGCGCTTGTCAAAGCAGCGGTGCCGCGCGCGTTCTTTCTCTATGGCGCGCAGCCCGGAAAATATGCGCTGCTGCACGGAGCCGGGCTCCTTGCGCAGCGCGGCGCGCTTCCAGTCAAAGGTTGAGCGGTGCAGGTTGCGGCTGTCGTGCGCGCGCGCGGGGTCGGCCTTGTAGCGGTAATCGTTCAGCTGGCCGATCTCGTCGCCCGAGGACAGCATGGGGAAGCCCGCCAGGCTCATCATGGCGGCGTGCATCATCAAATTGCGCTTGAGCGCGGTCTCCTTTTCGGCCTCGTCGTTCATATCCATGGCCCTTTCCAGGCCGGTTAAGCTGGCGGTTGTGCCGCAGGAGCGCGCGTCCAACGTCTCCGGGTCGAAATTATAGGTCTCGCCGCGCGCGAAGCTGTCCGGGAAATTGCCCGAATAGAAATTGTACAGGTATTCCTTGGTCTTTTGCGGATCCAGCCCGATATAGCGTATGGCGCCTTCGTCCAAGCCCCAGCCAATGTCGTCGTGGCAGCGCAGGTAATTGACAAACGTCACGCCCCCGCCCAGCGAATGGATCGCGTCCAGCTGCATCTTCAGCGGCCGCGCGTCGCGCATGGCCAGCGCGGCCCACAAATTGACCATGCCCGACACGTTGTACAGCAGGTGGCATTCGGGCTTGGCGCTGGTTCCGAAATAGGCGGCCACCTCGTGGGGCGCCATGACCACCTCGCCCTTTAAAATGACCGCCGGGCACACGCATTCGATAATCAGGCGCATCATGCGCATGACGGTGTGTACGCGGGGCAGGTTGCGGCAGTTGGTGCCCAGTTCCTTCCAGATGTAGGGCACGGCGTCCACGCGGAATACCTCCACGCCCATATTGGCCAGGTTGAGCATGGCGAAGGCCATTTCGTTAAACACTTCCGGGTTTTTATAGTTCAAATCCCACTGATAGCGGTTAAAGGTGGTCAGCACATATTTTTTCATCTGTTCGTTCCAGGTAAAATTGCCCGGCGCGGTGTCGGGGAAAACCTGGGGCACGGTGCGCTCGTACTGGGCGGGCACGTCGTAGCTGTCGTAGCAGATGTACCGGCCGACGTAGGCCTGCTCGCCCGCCTTGGCGCGCATGGCCCAGGCGTGGGTGTCGGCCGTGTGGTTGATGACGAAATCCAGGCACAGGCTGATGCCGCGCTCGCGCAAAAGCGCGGTCAATCGCTCAAGGTCCTCGTTGGAGCCCAGCGCCTCGTCCACCCGCGCGAAATCCTCCACCGCGTAGCCGCCGTCGTTGTCCGGGTGGGGCATCTTCATAATCGGCATCAGGTGCAGATAGGTAACGCCCATTTCCGTCAGGTAATCGATTTTACCCATCAGCCCCTTTAAATCGCCCGCGAACAGGTCGGTGTACAGCGTAAGCCCCAGCATCCCGCTCGCGCGGTACCACTCGCTGTCATGCGCGCGCTTTTCGTCCAGCGCGCGCAGCGGCTCGGAGCGCACGTCCGCAAACGCGCGCATGCCGCGCACCAGCTTCTCCAGCCGGTCGTAGCGGCCGTACAGCTCGATATAGAGCCACTTAAGCTCGTCATAGCGCGCGTGCAGCCGCGCCTCAAAAGATTCGTTGTATTTCATTTAGCGCCCTCCTTTCGCCTTTTAAGCGCATACCCCGCCGCCGGATATCCGCGCAGGCAAAGCTACGCGCCGCTTTTTACGCGTCTATCGTTTAGCCGTTGGGTTAAAAGCGCGGCCGGGTCCAGCAGCACGCCGCCCTTTCCGCCCTGAAACTGGCGGCGCAGCGGCCACAACAGCGCCAGCGTGCCCGCGGCGCACACAAGCATGTCCTGCATGGTATCGTTTATGCCGGTCGCGGCGGTCATCTGCGGATCCAGCGGCGTAATAAGCGAAATGATGTATTCGCCCATCTCCCATATCCCCGCCACGGCCAGCGAAACCGCCGTTATAAAAACGCTTATCAGCGCCAGGTCATGCCGCTCAATCCGGTGGCCCGGCTTTAGCAGGTAAAAAAACGGTATGGCCAGATAGCCCACAAACGTGCCCGACAGCATGTGCATCAGTTTGTCATAATAGGGCACGTTGGCGTAAAAGCGCAAAATAAGCCCCACCGTATAGGCGAGCAATGTAAACAGAAAAACGATAAAATCCATCTGCTCTATACGGCGCACGCCCGTAACCCGGTAAAAAACGGTCATTACCGGGAAAAACAGCAGCCCGCCAAAGGCCAGACAATAAAAATAGGGGCGGCCCCAATACAGATTTATCACGCCTAAAAATACGTTCAGCGCCGCGAAAATCCCTTTAAGCGCGCGGTTGTACTGCCTGTAGCGCGCTTCGCGCGCGGCGATCAATTCCTGAGAATACGCAATCGTTTTTTCCATCTTTTTGTCTGCCTCTCCGCAATACGCCTTCTCTACGTTAAGATTATACTAAGAAGCCCGGCTTGTCAAGGCTTACGCGCCCTATCCGCGCCCGGCGCGGCCGAATATTTTCCTCCGCGCCCGCGCGGGGCGTGAAACGTTTGCCCGCATTTGCCGCCGCCCCGCCCCGCGGCGCGCCGCTTTTCAGGCATTTTGCAAGAGAAAAAAATCAATAATTCATTTTTAACAGAAAAACCTGCCTATACGAGCAGGAATTCGATTTTTTTCATAGAATACATTACTGGCATTGCAAAACAGCCAATGAAGATAAAATCCGCTCTGGAGCGAAAGGAATGATACGGATGGCTTTAACCCTGTCGGACCGCTGCCTGAACATCTCCCCCTCGGTAACTTTGGCGATTGATTCTCAAGCGAAGGAGATGCGCGCGCGCGGCGAGGACGTGATCGGGTTTGGCGCGGGCGAGCCCGACTTTGGCACGCCCGAGTACATTGTAAACGCCGCCAAGGAGGCGCTGGACGCGGGCATGACCCGCTACACGCCCGTGGCCGGCACGCTTAAGCTGCGCGAGGAAATCGTCAAAAAGCTTAAGCGCGACAATCAGTTAAGCTACACGGTAAACCAGATAATCGTAACCAACGGCGCGAAACAGGCGCTGTTTAACGCTTTTTCCGCGATATTAAACCCGGGCGACGAGGTGCTCATCCCCTCGCCGTGCTGGGTAAGCTATCCCGAAATTGTAAAGATGACCGGCGGCACGCCCGTGCTGGTGCCCGGCCGTGAGGACGACGGTTTTCTGGTCAGCGCCCAGCAGCTGGCCCCCTTTGTAAACGAGCGCACCAAGGCGCTGATCCTTTGCTCGCCCTGCAACCCCAACGGCTGCGTATGGACGCGCGACCTGCTCGAAGGCATCGCCGATCTGGCGGTGGAAAAGGGGTTCTTCGTGGTATCGGACGAAATTTACGAAAAGCTGATCTACGACGGGCTCAAGCATGTGTCCATCGCCTCGCTCAACGAGCGCATCAAGGAACAGACCATCGTAGTAAACGGGCACAGCAAATCCTTTGCCATGACCGGCTGGCGCATCGGCTATGCCGCCGGCCCGCAAAACGTGATTAAGGTGATGACCTCTTTCCAGAGCCACGCCACCAGTAACGCCAACTCCATCGCCCAGTACGCCGCCGCAGTGGCCCTGACCAACGGCGAGGAATGGATGGAAAACATGGTGGCCGAATTTGACAAGCGCCGCCGCATGATGCATTCGCTCATCATGGATATCCCCGGCCTGTCGGCCCACCTGCCCGAGGGCGCGTTTTACATGATGCTCAACATTTCCGGCGTCATCGGCAAAAAGCACAACGGCGAGCCCATCGAAAACAGCATGGATTTTGCCCGGCTTTTGCTGACCGCCCAAAAGGTGGCCGTGGTGCCCGGCCGCCCGTTCGGCGACGACCGCCACGTGCGCTTAAGCTACGCCACGTCGCAGGACAACATACTGCGCGGCATCGCCCGCATCCGCGAATTTGTGGACGGGCTGGAATAATCCGCCCGCCTTCCCGCCCGGCCCCGCCGTCACGCGAGGCCGGGCGATTTTTATCGGCGCGGCGTTTGGCGGGATAGTCCGTCAAGGACGCGGCCCGCTTACATCCATATTAAAATGTATTTGACAGCGCGTTGCGGCGCGGGTATGATATATCCATACGGCAAACCTGTTTCGGCAAACTCGCGGTATTTACAAAGATATTAGGAGGGAAATCAACAATGGCGGAAAAAATGCTGGGCGCCATACTGCCGGGCAATTCCACGGTGGAGCTGCGCGAATTTGATATACCCACGCCGGGCCACGGCCAGGTTCTGGTAAAGACCATGGCCTCTACCATTTGCGGAAGCGACATACGCTGCATCTACCGCGCGCACGTGGGCAAGGGGCCGGAAGGGTATCAGCCGGGCATGATCGCCGGGCACGAGCCGTGCGGCCAGATCGTGGAGGAGGGCCCGGGCCTTAAGCGCTTTAAAAAGGGCGACCGGGTAATCGTATACCACATTTCGGGCTGCGGCGTGTGCCACGACTGCCGCATGGGCTATCAGATTTCCTGCACCAGCGAACACCGCGCGGCCTACGGCTGGCAGCGCAACGGCGGCATGGCCCCCTACATACTGTGCGACGAAAAGGACCTGGTGCTGCTGCCCGACGAACTGACCTACGCCGACGGCGCGCAGGTGGCCTGCGGTTTCGGCACGGTGTACGAAGCCATTGAAAAAATCGGCGTGTCGGGCAACGATCAGGTGTTGGTGGTGGGCCTGGGCCCGGTCGGGCTGGCGGCGCTGATGCTGTGCAAGGCGCTGGGCGCGACCAAGTTGATCGGCGTGGAGCTGATGGACGAGCGCATTGAGCTTGCCAGGAAGCTGGGCCTGGTGGACGAGGTATTCAAGCCGGGCGCGGACGCGCTGGAAAAGATACGCGCGGCCACCGGCGGGCGCGGCGTGGAAAAGGCCATCGACGCGTCGGCCAACGACAAGGGCCGCGAGTTGGCCATCCTGGCTACCCGCGAGTGGGGCAAAATCGCCTTTGTGGGCGAGGGCGGCACGGTCTCCTTTGAGCCCAGCCCGGCCATTATCCACGGCCAGAAGACCATTTACGGCAGCTGGGTGACCAGCCTGTGGAAGATGGAAGACCTGGTGGAACGGCTGGTGCGTTGGGGCATCCATCCCGAGGACCTGATTACCCACCGCTTCAAGCTGGAAGACGCGGATAAGGCCTACGCGCTGATGGCGAGCGGCCATTGCGGCAAGGTGGCCGTGGTCTTTGACGGAACCGAAAATCAATAAAAAATCTGGCCGCCTTCCGCTTAAGGGGGGCGGCCTCGTTTTGCCCTGTTTGCCGCTCGCCGCCCCGTACGCGCGGCCGCTAACGGCGGAGCGACGGGCGATTAAGGGAGGTGGCATCGCCCGAAGGCATCCTTTCTATCTTGCCTCCCCCGAGGGGGAGGTGGACCGGCGTAGCCGGGCCGGAGAGGGGGATCTTTTCATCCCTAACTCATTACTCTTTGAAAGTTACCCAACCAGGTACCCCTCTCAGTCTCGCTCCGCTCGCCAGCTCCCCCCAAGGGGGAGCCAAGAAGGGGATGAGCGCTCCGCCCGACACTGGGGGAGCCAAGGAGGAACGGCGAGCCGGCGGGCGGCACAGGGGGGGAGCCAAGGGCGGTAAAGGGGGGAGACGAGGGGGAACGGGAGAAAGCGCTTCGGTAACAGCGCTCAAAGCGAAGGGCCAAGGGGCTGCCGCAAAACTACTTATAAAAACAGCATACAAGAACCGGCTCTCGAAAAAAACAGCATACAAGAACCGGCCCTCGAATGAAGCCAGACCGCTTCTTTCAAGGGCCGGTTCGCCTTGCTTTTTGGCGCAAACCGCCGCCGCTTTTTATTACGCAGCCGCCGCCCGTTTTTATTACTCGTCGTGCCGGGCCAATTCGCCCTCGTCCGCGCGCCGGGTTATGGTAAAGGAAAAGCAGGAACCTTTGCCCACCTGGCTGGTCAGGCCAATCTGTTCGCCCAGCTGTTTGATAAGCTCGCTGGCGATGGACAGCCCCAACCCGGAGCCTAACGAGGTATGGGCCTTGTCCACCTTATAAAACCGGTCAAACACGTAGGGCTGATCGGCCGGGTCGATGCCCACGCCGGTATCGGTTACGCTCAGCGTAACCTTCTCTTCGTCCCAGGCGCCGCTCACGCGTACGCTGCCGCCCTCGGGCGTGTACTTCATGGCGTTGTCGATTAAAATGACCAGGATTTGCTCCACGCGGTCCTCGTTGGTATACACCGCCGGGCAATCTTCCAGCGCCGGGTCCACGGCAAAGTTCAGGCAGCGCTCCTCGGCGATGGGCTCATAGCGTTCGCGCAGGCCCTCGAACACCGCGTCCAGCCGCATCATGCGCCGCTCGAGCGCCAGCGTGCCGCTTTGCAGGCGGCTAAGCTCCAGCAGATCGTTTATCAGCCGGGAAAGGCGCATGGTTTCGCGCAGCAGTATGGAATAGTACCTGCGGCGCGTATCCTCGTCGGTTACCATGCCCTCGCTGAGCGGCTCGATCAGGGCGCGCATGGCGGTAAGCGGGGAACGCATTTCGTGCGATACGTTGGCCACATAGTCGCGCCGCGTGCGCTCCAGCCGTTCGCTTTGGGTAATATCGCTAAACAGGCCCACCGCGCCGGCGATGGCGCCCTCGTCGTCGCGCAGCGCGCCGATGGTAACCAGCAGCGTGCGGTCGGGCAGCTTAAGCGGATGGGAGACCGTATCGCCGGTATCCACCACGCGCATAAAGTCGTCCCAAACGCCGCCGTCGGGCACCGCGCGCAGCCGCGCGTCCGCGTCCGCGGGTATGGGTACGGCTGCGAACAGCCGCCGTATGGCCGGGTTAAAGTAGGTAAGCCGGGCAAAGCGGTCGGTGGATACGATGCCCTCGCTCAGCCCGTCCACCGTCTGGCGCAGGCGGTTGCGTTCCAGCAGCAGCGTGGATATGGAGCGCGAAAGTTCCTGGGACAGGTAGTTAAGCGAGCGCGCCAGCTGGCCCACCTCGCCGCGCTGGTTTGTATCGGCGCGCGCGGTAAAATCGCCGCCGGCCATTTTCAGCGCCACGTCGCGCATCTGGCGCAGCGGATCGATGACCAGCTTGGCCGCGTAATACACCAGCAGCGCCACCAGCGGCAGCGACATCACCAGCGACATGGCCAGCGCGCCGTTCAGGCTTCCCATGGCCACCATGGCTTCGTACAACGGCACCATCATCAGCACCGCGCCCAGCACGGTTCCCTCATCCGACAAAATGGGCACGCCCACGCCCACCATGGAGGTGTGCTTAAGCGCGGCGATTTCGTTGGTGCGCATTTCGCCTTTGGACAGCACGTCGCGCGCCGCGCCCAGCATGCTTTCGTGGTATTGGTCGGTGTATTCGTCGCTTACAAACACTTCCTCGCCCCTGGCGTTTACCACCATAAGGTAGGCGCCCAGCAGCGAATCGGGCGTACTGTCCAGCGTCAGCGTGTCCAGAAATTCGTTTATCTCGCTGCGGCCGGAAAACTGGCCCAATATGCGGCCCATGGCGCGCGCCTTGGGCAAAAGCTCGTTTTCCTTTATCTGGGTAAACACCGTGCGCGCGATGTAGTTATACAGCAGCGTAGTAAACAGCGCGGTCACCACAATTACCAGGATGACCACGCTGAAAAAACGCATGAACAGCACGCTTCGTCTCATTCTTCAACCTCGAATTTATAGCCCACGCCGTATATGGTTTTAAGCCCCCACGGCACGCCTTCCTGGGGCAGTTTCTGGCGGATGCGCTTTATGTGGGTGTCCACCGTGCGCGTGTCGCCAAAATAGTCGTAGCCCCACACCCGGCTTAAAATCTGTTCGCGGGTAAACACCTGGCCCGCGCTGGAGGTGAGCATGTGCAGTATCTCCACCTCCTTGGGCGTACAGGGGATCACCTGGCCGCACGCCTTTACCTGATAGTTGGAAAGGTTGATCTCCAGCTGGGGATAGCGGATGATGCCCTCGTCGTTTCCCGCCGTATCCGAAAAGCGGCGCAACACCGCGCGGATGCGGGCCAGCACCTCGCGCGGGCTGAACGGCTTTACGATATAGTCGTCCGCGCCCAGCTCCAGCCCCAGTATGCGGTCGATTTCCTCGCTCTTGGCGGTCAGCATGATAATGGGCAATTTACTGGTCTTGCGGATAATACGGCACACGTCGGTGCCGGTTTTTTTGGGCATCATCAAATCCAGAATCATCAAATCCGGATGCTCGCTTTCGGCCAGGGCGATGGCCTGGTCGCCGTCATAGGCCGATATGTGGCCGTATCCCTCGGCGTCCAGATACAGGCCGAGCGATTCGTGCACCACCTGATCGTCGTCGCAGATTAAAATCAATGGGCAGGCTGCCATAGAAAATCACCTCGTAAAATCCGGCGGACGCCGGCGTCTGTCTAAATCTATTATAGCCCCGACCGGGCCGGGCGGCAACACAGTTTTGAGCAAGTTCATAACAAAGCCATTTTTTGCGCACACTTTCGATAAAACGCGCGGCGTCCGCGCCCCGAAAAAGCGGGCGCGGCGCGCGCGCAAGATAAGGAGGATGCCGCTTGAACAATCATTCTAAAAAAGACCCCAAAGCGCAAACCGCGCTGCTTTTGCGCGATTTGTGTTCCGGGGCCGAAATCGGCCTAAACGCCACCGCGCTGCTGGAAGGCAAGGCGCAAAGCGAAGACATGCGCGCGCAGCTTCGCGCGCAGCGGGCCAAATATCAGTCGCTGCTCGACCGCGCAAAACAGCTTCTGGCCGAGCGGGACGTGCCCGAGGACCATCCCGGCGCGCTCACCCGCGCGGGCATGTGGATGGGACTGGAAAGCAGCACGCTGATGGACAAAAGCGACGCGCACCTGGCCACGCTTTTAATGGAGGGCAGCGCGATGTCGCTTAGCGAGCTTTCCCGCAGCGTGCAAAACGCGCCCGAGGCCGACGCGCAGACGCGCGCGCTGGCCGAGGATTTTTTGCAGGCCGAGCGCGGCCACATCGACCAGGATAAGCGCCGTTTGGAAAATTGACGTCCCGGCGGGCTTGCCTTTTGCCCGGCGCGCGTTTACAATAAACGGGTAAACATACGGGCGCGCGCCGGATAAGGAATGCGCGCCCGCGCCGGAGGAGGGCCGCGCATGGACGCGTGTTATGTGACGAAAATCCATTCGCCGCTGGGATATCTTACCCTTTCCAGCGACGGGGAAAACATTACCGGGCTTTGGATAGAAGGCCAGAAATACTTTGGCAGCGCGATTTTGCCCGGCGCGCGCGCGGCGGATCTCGCGGCGTTTTCCCGCGCGCGGGCGTGGCTGGACGCATACTTTTCGGGCGCGCGGCCCGATTCGACGCCCCCGCTGCTTGCGCGGGGAAGCGCGTTCCAAACGGCCGTGTGGGCGCAGCTAAGCGCGATTGCGTACGGCCAGGTAACCAGCTACGGCCAGATCGCGCGGCGGCTACAGGCCCAAACCGGCCGCCCGGTCAGCGCGCGCGCGGTGGGCGGCGCGGTGGGGCGCAACCCCATATCCATATTGATACCCTGCCACCGCGTGGTGGGCGCGGACGGCGGCCTGACCGGTTACGCCGGCGGGCTGGAGCGCAAAAAATATCTGTTGCGCCTGGAAGGCGCGCGCGTAAAGGGGCTATATCCGCCGCCCGGCCCTTAGGCCGCGCCGGCCGCCCGTTTCGGCCTTAAACCGCGCCCGCCCGTTTTTGAAAACAGGCAGGCCATTATCGCGGTAAAGGGCGCCACGGTGACCAGCCCAAACGAACCCACCAGCGTGGTCAGCACTTCGCTGGACACGTACTTCAGGTTAAATATATCGATTACCGGCGTGCCCTGCCCGGCGAAGTACAGCATCATGGAAAGATAGCTGCCCGAGTAGGCCAGCATGAGCGTGGTGGTCATGGTGCCGATCACGTTGCGGCCCACCGCGAAAAGCGATTTGACCAGCTCGCCGCGCGGGATATCCGGGCGGTGCCGCGTAATTTCTTCCCCGGCGGAAGCGATATCCATGGAAAGATCCATCAGCGCGCCCGAATTGGCCAAAAATACCATGGAAAAAAACAGCGATTGGATATCCAGCTGCAAGGCGTTTTGCGCCAGCAGCGGCACCACGTAGGGCAGGCTGCCGCCGTCCAGCTTAAGCAACCGTCCAAACGTCACGGCCAGCGCGCAGGTCAGCGCCGTGCCCAGCAGCGACCCGGTCAGCGCTGTCAGCGCCGTGCGCGTAAACCCGGCCACCAGAAAGTCGATCATGGCGGTCAATACGATCACCGTGCCCAGCGCCGCCCAGATCGGATTTACGCCCACGAGCAGCAGCGGTATGAGCGCCTTCCATACCACCATAACGCTGACCACCAGCGAGATAAGCGCGCCCGCGCCCGATATGCCGCCAAATAAAATCAGCAAAAGCCCAAACAGCAAAAAGATGGCCCCTTCGCCGAACAGCCGGTAGTGATCCACCAGCGTAAGCGAAATCTTTGCGCCGTCCTCGTGCAGCATGGCCAGCGCCATATCGCCCGCTTCAAACAGCTTATCCTTGTCCAGCGCCGAATTCATGTAATTGCTGCCCTCCGCTTCACAGCCCTTCCACGGGCCTTCCATGACGAGCGCGACGCAGTTTTGAACCCCCGAATACACGATGCCCAGCGGGTAAAGCGCGCTGTTGTCCACCGACAAAATTTTAACCCGTACGCGCGGCACCGACGCGGCGGCGAGCGGCTGTCCGGGCGAGGGCAAAAAATAAAGCGCTACGCACAGCGCAATGCCCACCGCGCAGAAAATCCAGTTGCTGCGCCGCCTTCTTTTTTTGTCCATTGTTTTTTCCACCTCTGCCATAAATATCGCCCATTTGACAGGCGCGCGGCCGCGCACGGCAAATGGCGGGAGAGTTTTTCCTCCCCCGCCACCCACCGTACGCGGCGCCTCGCGGGCCTTATTTTTCAAGCCCCATCACGGCCATGGTCCTGTCAAACACCTGGGTGTTGTCATAACTGCCCTGGAACTGCTCGGCGCCCACGCCGTAGGCGTACACCGGAATCTGTAGCCCGGTGTGCGCGTAGGAAGTATAGGCGATGCCGGCCTTGTTGTTTAGAATGTGGCACACCTGCATGCTCAGCGGTTCGTATCCGCCGTAGGCCAGTTCGTCCGCGGAGGTCAGCTCGCGCGCGTCGGGCTCGGTCATGCTTATGTCATAGGCGGCCTGCAGCCTGGAAAGCTCGTCCTGCGTCAGGGTAAGCGGCTGATTTTCGGCGGTGGTCAGGCCAAAGTTTTCCTCAATGGAGGCAAGCGCCTGTTCAAAGCTGGCGCCCGCTTCGCGCATCTTTTCGATCTGGGCGTCGTAGGCCTCGTAGGAGATCTTCTGGTTTTGCAGGTAGGCGAAGTGGGTGTCGTAAGCGGTGGCGGCAAAGCCGATGGTCAAGCCGCCGGTTTCATGGTCGCCGGTGACGATGATCAGCGTTTCGTCGGGATGATCGGCCGCGAAATCCAGCGCGACCTCAACCGCGTCGGACAGCGCCAGCGTTTCGTAGATGCTGGTGGCGGCGTCGTTTGCGTGGCAGCTCCAGTCGATCTTGCCGCCCTCGGTCATCAGGAAAAAGCCCTGCTCGTTATCCAGCACGCGGATGCCGGCCTTTACGACGTCCGCCAGGCTCATGGTGCGCTCGCCCGCCGCGGCCTTGGCGGTGCGGTCGATTTCGTACTGCATGGCGGCGCTGGGCGCCATATCGGGCACGGTAAGCAGCACGCGGCCGCTGCCGGCGTTCAGCGCGTCGATGGATTCATAGGTATCGGCCACGGTAAAACCGTTTTCCCGGGCCAAATCGTATACGTTGGCCTCGTTTCCTTCCGGCCCGTCGGGCTGCAAAAAACCGCCGCCGCCCAGGAAATCCAGCGTCTGGCCGGTTACGCCCTGGCAGGCGATGTTATAGTATTCGCTGCGGCTTTGCGCCTTGGCGTAATACGCGGCGGGCGTGGCGTGGTCCAGCGACACGCTGGTGATAACGCCCACCTTGCGGCCGGATTCCTTGGCGTATTCGCTGATCAGCTTAAACGATTCGGTTTTTTCCACATTGTAATTGATTACGCCGGAGAGCGTCTTCTCACCCGAGGCCAGCGAGGTAGCCGTGGAGGCCGAGTCGGGACAGAAGGACGTGGCGTCGTAAGTGGTAAGCAGCCCTACGCTGGTCCAATCGGTAAAAGACAGCTGCGCGGGCGTGGGCAAAAGCGCGTCCGGGTTTTCCAGCGTGCCCACGTAATACTGGGTGGCGGTAATCTGCGGCGAGCCGGTGCCGTCCCCGATAAACATAAACACGTACTTGGGCGGCGTTTGATCCTCCCCGGCCAACGCGCCGGACAGCGCGCCCAGCGCCATAAGCAGGCACAGCAGCGTTGAAAGCAGTTTTTTCATTACGTAACGCATCCTTTCCTTTTTGGTTCGGGGAAAGGATATCATGAGTGGGTAACGCGGCCATACGGTAAAAATCAAAACCGGGTAAAACAAAAAAAGCGCCGCGGCGTCCGGCGGCGCCGCGGCAAAGGGCCGTATGCGTTTTGGGTAAACGGGCTTTTACGTTTGCGCGCCGCCGGTCATGCCGTCGTGCTCGGCGCGGTCGATCGCGCCGCCGCCCAGGCACTCGTCGCCCAGGTAAAACACGGCCGCCTGGCCGGGCGTAACCGCGCGCTGGGGCCGGTCAAAGCGTATATGCGCGCAATCGCCCTCAATCGTTATGCGCGCGCCTTGCAGTGTCTGTCGGTGGCGCAGGCGCACCATGCATTCAAACGGCCGCCCGTCCTCCACGGGCGCGCGGCCGGCGATCCAGCTAAGCGCGCCGGCCTGGGCCCAGCCGGAATACAGCCGGGGCGAATCGTCGCCCTGCTCCACAATCAGGCGGTTGCCCGCCAAATCCTTGCCCACCACAAACCAGCGCCGGCCGTCGCCCCCGCCGCCGATGCCCAGACCGCGCCGCTGGCCCAGCGTGTAAAACATCAGCCCGTCGTGCCGGCCCACCACGCGCCCGGCCGCCGTGACCATATCGCCCGGCTGCGCGGGCAGGTATTGCTGCAAAAACTGTTTAAAATTGCGCTCGCCGATAAAGCATACGCCCGTGGAATCCTTCTTCGCGCTGGTGGGCAGGCCCGCCTGGGCGGCGCAGTCGCGTATCTGCGCCTTGGTCATGCCGCCCACGGGGAAGCAGGCGTAGGACAGCGCGCGCTGGCCCAGCATGTAAAGGAAGTAGGTCTGATCCTTATTTTCGTCGGCGCTGCGAAGCAGCGCGTACCGTCCGTCGCGCCTGTCCACCCCGGCAAAATGGCCGGTGGCGACTTTCTGCGCGCCCAGCGTAAGCGCAAAATCCAAAAACGCGCTGAATTTTATTTCGCGGTTGCACAGCACGTCCGGGTTGGGCGTGCGTCCGCGCCGGTATTCGTCCAGAAAATACGCGAACACCCGCTCGCGATAGGCGCGCGCAAAATTGACCGAATAATATGGTATGTCTATAATTTCACACACGCGCTGCACGTCGGCCCAGTCGCGCTCGGCGCTGCACACGCCGCTTTCATCGGTCTCTTCCCAGTTATTCATAAACACGCCGATGACCTCGTGTCCCTCGCGCTTGAGCCGCAGCGCGGCCACCGAGGAATCCACGCCGCCCGACATGCCTACCACTATGCGCGCCATAAACTGTGCTTACCTCCATTGCAGTCGTCCTTGTTGTCTGTCGCGCCGCCGCCGGGAAAGGGAAAACGAGCGGCACGGCGCGTTTTGGTTCATGTTTCCCGGCCGGTTTTATTGCTCGCCACCCCAGGCCGCAGGCCGGCAGGCGGTTA
>CAWVLE010000007.1:0-5174 GCA_963929805.1 uncultured Eubacteriales bacterium
AAGGCGCAATCTTTCTACCGGCCCACGGACTATCAAAAACCCTTCCGGGTGGTTTGGAGGGCCGAAGTCCTCCAAGTTCTAATCGAATCCGGCGACATGCGCGGCGGATTCGGCGCCTTGCGCCGCAAGGCTTCAGGATGTTGACTTTGTCAACATCCTGTGGGAGCGCTTAGAAGGCCTGCAAGACAAGGAAGCGAACTTGCAAACAAGGGAGCTTACTTAATAGGTAAGTGACCGCTGTTTGCAAGTGACGCTGACGCCGTAAACAAAAACCGCTCCCTCTCTTTTCTTTTCAGAAGCGGTTTTTGCGTTTGCAGGCTTTATCAGCGCTCTGAAGCCTTGCGCAGCAAGGCTTCCTTACGCTGTTTCCCGCCCGGGAGCCCCCTCAGGGGCGAGAGGGAAACAGCGCTTTTCACTCGAAAAAGGATGCCGCAGGCAGACTTTTTCGACACACTAATGGGCCGGTAGAAAGCGCAATCTTTCTACCGGCCCATCTGCGTTTGTATATCTGCGCGTGATAACCGCATGCGCGCGCGTTTTTTACGCGGCGGGCGCCTGCGGGCCCTGGATATACTGCTGAAGCTCCGCGGCTGCGGCGGCCTGGGCGTCCCGTTCCTCTATGGCGGCGGCCAGTTCGCTTTCCTTGGCGGTCAGCGCGGCCTGGGCCTCGCTCAGCGCGGTCTCGTTATCGGAAAGCAGGGTCTGCGACTCGGCCAACGCGGCTTCGATCTCGGCCAGTTCGGCCTGCGTCTCGGCCAACACGGCCTGTGTCTCGGCCAGCTCGGCTTCTTTTTCGGTCAGCGCGCTCTGGACTTCGGCCAGTTCGGCCTCTTTTGCGGTCAACGCGCTCTGCGCCTCGGCCAGCTCGGCTTCATTGGCGGCGATCGTATCGTTCAGGGTCTGAATCTGGGCCTCCAACGCGGCCACGGCCTCTTCGTTGGCGGCCGTCGCGGCGGCGATTTCCTCGTCCTTGGCGGCCAGCGCCGCGGCGGATTCCTCATCCTTGGCGGCCAGCGCGTCGGTCATTTCCTGTTCCTTGGCCTCCAGGTCGCTTTGCAGCTGGGCGATCTGCTCGCCCGCAGCGCCTACCTGGTTCATGTTCGCAATGGCTACGCAGCCTACGACGACGACGGCTATGACCAAAATTGCAACCAGGATTTTTGACTTTTTGTCCATGAGCGTCCCTCCTAAAAAATTGTAACGTACCGCGGCAATTTATGTTAATTATAGCATACGCGGCGCGCGCCCGCAAGCCGGATTGTAAAATTTTGCGATTGAAATTAACCGTTTCGGGCGGGCCGCCGCGGCGCTTGAAATCGCGCAAAGATTGATGTACAATCTGGTTGTAGCGCGCGGCGCGGCATTTTTACGACGGAGGCTTTCGGCATGCTTCAGGATATCGGCGAGCACGTTTTTCACAACGAATTTACGCCGCGCGCGGCGCGGCCGGACGATTTTGCGCTTTGCTACGCGCAAAACATGGCGTTGCTTTTGTCGGGCGATACGCCCCGGCTGATGCGCTTTAGCGATTTTGAGGATCCGGCGCTGGCCGGCGCGCACGCCGAATTTCTCTTTACCATAGACGGGCGCGGTTTTTTCCTTCTGCGCGGCTATACGGGCGCGTTTCCCGCGGGCTGCGCGCGCTATGAGGCGGAGCTGTTTCGCACTTTGCAGCCGGACGAGATGGGCTTTGCGGGCATACTGGGCATGCAGCTTGACCGGTTTTACCGCGACAACGCCTTTTGCGGGCGGTGCGGCGCGCCCATGCGCAAAAGCGAAAAGGAGCGGGCGCTGTGCTGTCCATCCTGCGCGCTAACGGTGTACCCGCGCCTTTCGCCGGCGGTCATCGTGGGCGTGGTGGACGGTGAAAAGCTGCTGCTTACCCGATACGCGGGCCGCTCGTACAAAAAATACGCTTTGGTGGCCGGTTACGCCGAATTTGGCGAGACCATCGAACAGACCGTGCGGCGTGAGGTAATGGAAGAAGTCGGGCTGCGCGTGCGGGACATACGCTATTTTCAAAGCCAGCCCTGGCCCTTTTCCGATTCGCTTCTGTTCGGCTTTTTCTGCCGCGCGGACAGCGGCAGCGCGATACGCCTTCAACAGGACGAGCTGAGCGAGGCGGCCTGGTTTACGCGCGAGGCGCTGCCGCCCACCGAAAACACCAAAAGCCTGACCAACACCATGATCGAGGCCTTTCGCGCGGGCGCGTGGTAGCGGCGGCCTTCTAACCGGGCGGCCGGCCCGCTATAATGATATTTAGAAATAAAATGGGAGGTGCGCGAAATGGAAAAGCACATCGACTTTGTGGAGGCCATCGCGCCGGCCGTTAACCAGATGAAATCGGGCGGCGTATTTTTAAGCGTGGGCGGCCCGCAGCCCAATACCATGACCATCGGCTGGGGCTCGATCGGGTATTACTGGGGCGTGGGCGTGTTCACGGCGGTGGTGCGCGCCTCGCGCTTTACCTTTGAGGCGCTTAAATCGCAGGGCGCGTTTACCGTCAGCGTGCCGCTTGACAATTCCCTGCGCGAGGAGCTGGCCTTCGCCGGGCGCGTATCCGGGCGCGACGTTAACAAATTTGAGGGCCACGGGCTTACCGCGCGTCCGGCGCTTAAGGTAAACGCGCCCATCGTGGCCGAGTGCGGGCTGCACTTTGAATGCGCGGTGCGACTGACCAGCCCAATGGATCCCTCGCTTATGGACGCGCAAATTCTGCGCCGTTTTTACGCCGGCGGCGACATGCACGCCAGCTTTTTCGGCGAGATACTCGCCTGTTACCGCACGGTATAAGGGCGCGGAACACAATTAATAATTGGTAAAAACTATTGCGCGGGCCGCGCTCGTCTGGTATAATTCTTAATTAGCGCATCCTTGCCCTGATTAACCGGTCAGGGCCGTCAAGTCCATAAGGAGGTGAAAGCATTGAATCAATACGAAGTAATGTACGTGATTGACACCGCGCTGGAGGAACAGGCCCGCGCGGATCTGATCGCCCGTTTTTCCGCGCTGGTCGCCCAGAACGGCGGCACCGTGGATCGCGTCGACGAATGGGGCAAACGCCGTCTGGCCTACGCCATCAATTACAAGACCGAGGGCTATTACGTGCTGATGTACGTTACCGCGCCCAGCGCCCTGCCGCGCGAATTGGAGCGTAATCTCCAGATCGCCGACTCCGTGCTGCGCTATCTGGTAATCCGCTTTGAGGGCGCCCTGCCGCCCAAGCGCGAGCCGCTTAAGCCCTTTGTTCCCGCCGCGCACGCCGCGCCCGCTCCCGCCGCTCCGGCCGTAGAGGAAGCGCCCGCCGCGCAAGAGGCCGCGCCTGTTGAGGCTGAGGCCGCGCCCGCCGAGGCTGAGGCCGCGCCCGCCGACGCGCCTGCCGCCGAGTAAGACAGGACCGACTCCCCGAACAAAGGCAGGTTAGGATTTTATGAACAAAGCAATTTTGATAGGCAATCTCACGCGCGACCCGGAAAGCCGCACCACTTCGTCGGGCGTTTCGGTATGCACCTTTACCCTGGCGATCAACCGGCGCTATACCAACCAGCAGGGCGTGCGCGAGGCCGATTTTATCAACATCGTCACATGGCGCCAGCAGGCGGATTTGTGCGCCCGGTATCTGTCCAAGGGGCGCAAGGTCGGCGTGGTGGGCAGCATTCAGACCCGTTCCTATGATGCGCAGGATGGGTCCAAGCGCTATGTAACCGAGGTCGTGGCCGACGAAGTGGAGTTCATCGGCAGCGCTTCCGGTTCGGCCCCGCGCCCGTATGACGACGCGCCCGCGCCCAGCGAGCCTTCGGGCTACCGCTCCGACAGCCAATCGCGCGCTTCGGGCGGGTTTGACGGCGCGGACGACGACGAGTTGCCGTTCTGATCCGGCCGCCCGCAAGGGTATTAAGGTCAGTCCAAAGCAGGGGGCGTACGCCTGCCTGTGACCCAATTAAGGGCTAACCGTTTAAGAAGGAGGAACCGCTATGTCTGAGGATAGGGGCGATCGCGCCCGCCGTCCCCGCGGCCGCAAGCCGCGCAGGAAGGTGTGCACGTTTTGCGTAGATAAAGTGCAGCACATCGATTATAAGGATGTCGCCCGCCTTCGCCGTTTCACCAACGAGCGCGGCAAAATTTTGCCCCGCCGTATGAGCGGCACGTGCGCCAAGCATCAGCGTCAGCTGTCCGTGGCCATAAAGCGCGCGCGCACCATCGCGTTGCTGCCCTACACCACCGATTAATCCGGCGGCGAGTTTTTCGCCCGCCACGCGCGCGGCGGAACGCGTTTTTCGCCTCCCACCGCGCGCCTTTCGCTTTTATTTTGTAAGATGGTTTTCCGCGCCTCTTCGCGGCAAACCGCAATTTGCTTTTATGCGCCCGTACCTCAGCAGGATAGAGGGTCCGCCTCCTAAGCGGAACGCCGCGCGTTCGAATCGCGCCGGGCGCGCCAGGCCGGAGCAAAGCGTGCTTTGCTCCGTTTTTTTATGGCGGTTCAGGCATGGATTATGGGCCGGGCAAATTTTGATATGGCGGCCCCGCCGCGTCCGGCAAAAATTTTTTCCGCCCGCTTACGCGGCGGGGCTCGCCCTTGTCTACAGGTCTACTTTATCAAAGCGTTTTACGCAAATGCGATACGCAAGCGCCGCGAACGCCGCGTAGCAGATAATCCCCGCCGCCAGAATGAGCAGTTGCATAAGCAGGCGCTCCGGTTGATAATCGTCCAACCAGGCAAGCGCCGGTATATGGGCGAGCGTTTCCACCGCAACCATCAGCGCGGCCATGGGGATTGACGCCAGGATGAAAGCCTTGCCCGCTTTGTACCCGCTTTTATAAAACGCCGGCAAAAACGCCAAATCAAATACGGCGTACACGATAAGGCCAAAGCCGTACCAGGCGGGCGTCGCGTCCAGCCCGACGGGGTTGTTTGCCATATTTAACGCCCTGCGAAGGAAAGCGAAGGGCACGGAAAACGACAGTTGAAACAATTGAATCGCAACGGTCAGCGCGCATTTTCCCATAACGCTTTCGCGCTTTGTCACCGGGAGGACGGCCGTATACCAGGCGTCGTTCGTCTCACGCGCATTTACAAACGTGATATAGGGCGCCAGGCAGCCAAACAGGAAAATTACGCTGTAGGGATAGGCGGGCACAAGCACAAGGCAGCCCAAAAAGGCGAATACGATCGA
>CAWVLE010000008.1:0-10383 GCA_963929805.1 uncultured Eubacteriales bacterium
TAGTATATCATATTATTTTCTGCGTAACAACCGGGTAACCAGGCAAATGTAATCATAATAGCGACAAAACGAAAAAGCGGGCACGAAACACTCGCCCGTTTAAAGGCTGTTTCATACCCGCGTATGGAGAAACGATTGGTTAAATATTTTGCTTAGTGAAAAATGTATTGAGAAAATACCCTGTTGTCAGTCGGTGATCCAGGTACCGGTCTTGCCCGCGATGCCGTCGGACGCCTTTTCCAAAAGGGTAATCAGCGCGCTGCGGCCCGGCGCGCTTTGGGCAAATTCCACGGCCGCCTCGACCTTGGGCAGCATGGAGCCGGGCGCGAACTGGCCCTGATCAATATAGGCGCGCGCCTGTTCGCAATTGATCCGGTCAAGCGGCTGTTCGTCCGGCTTGCCAAAGTTTATGGCCACCTTCTCGACGGCGGTCAAAATAATCAGGCAGTCGGCCGAAAGCATCTGGGCCAGGCGGCAACTGGCGAAATCCTTATCGATTACCGCCGGCACGCCCTTCAGGTGATGCCCCTGCGCGATGACCGGAATGCCGCCGCCGCCCGCCGCGATAACCACCTGTCCGGCGTTTAGCAGGTCCTTCACGGTATCGATTTCTACAATCTCCACCGGCCGCGGGGAAGCAACCACGCGGCGGTAACCGCGGCCCGCGTCCTCGCGCACTACGTAGCCCTTTTCCCGCACCATTTTATCGGCCTCTTCACGGCTCATAAAGTGGCCGATCGGCTTGGTGGGATTTTTAAACGCGGGGTCTTCCGGATCCACGCGCACCTGGGTCAGCACGGTGGAAACGGGGCGAGGGATACCACGATCGAGCAATTCTTCGCGCAAAGCGTTTTGCAGGTCGTAGCCAATATAGCCCTGGCTCATGGCCACGCATACCGATAGCGGCGCGAGCGGCTGATCGTGCGCGCGGCTGAATTCGGCCATGGCGTTTTGAATCATGCCCACCTGCGGACCGTTTCCGTGGGAAATAATTACCTGATGCCCTTCTTCAATCAATTCAGCGATGGCTTTCGCGGTCTTCTTAACGGCGATCATCTGCTCGGGCAGGTTTTTGCCCAACGCGTTGCCGCCCAGCGCAATGACGATTTTCTTACCCATTTCTGCACCCACCTTTACGATTATAAGCGCGCGGCCATGGCGCGCGGGCTTCGCGCAGGGTTGCGCCTTGCGCGAACCATGACGCGGCCATGGCCGTTATTGGCATCGAGTTGAGTGTTTGTTTTACTTCTGGAACCAACGCGGCGCGGCCTGCTGCTCCAGGGCGCGCAACGTGGCGGCCGGATCGGCAACCTTGGCCAGGAAGATCATGGCGGCGATGATGTAGGGCTTAAAGGAGGCCTCTTTATAGAGGGGCGTGCGGTAGCGATCAAATACGCTGGCCTCGACTTCGCCCTCTTTGCAGCTTACGCCCGAGATATCGGCGGGCAGGCAGTGCAGGTACAGCGCCTTGCCGTCGCGGGTGGTGGACATCAGTTCCTCGGTGCAGGTCCAATCCTTGTGCTGCGCGTTCTGGGCAAGCAGTTCCTTTTCCAGGGCCTTAATGCCGTCAAAGTCGCCGTCGCCGTACAGGTTGGTGCGTTTTTCCATGGCCGCGAAGGGCGCCCAGCTCTTGGGATAGACGATATCGGCGTCTTTGAAAGCCTCGGCCATCGAGTTTACACGCTTGAAGCTGCCGCCAGACTTTTTGGCGTTTTCGCCGGCCACTTTTTCCACGTCGGGCATTACTTCGTATCCCTCGGGATGCGCCAGCACCACGTCCATGCCAAAGCGGGTCATCAACCCAATAATTCCCTGGGGCACGGACAGCGGCTTGCCGTAGGAGGGAGAATAGGCCCAAGTCATGGCGATCTTTTTGCCCTTCAGGTTTTCCACGCCGCCAAAGTGCTCAATCAGGTGCAGCGCGTCGGCCATGGCCTGGGTGGGGTGGTCGATATCGCATTGCAGGTTGACCAAGGTGGGTTTCTGCTCCAACACGCCGTCGGCGTTGCCCTGGGTCACGGCGTCCACCACTTCGTGCATGTATTTGTTGCCCTTGCCGATATACATATCGTCGCGGATGCCGATTACGTCGGCCATGAAGGAGATCATGTTGGCCGTTTCGCGTACGGTTTCGCCGTGGGCGATCTGGCTCTTGCCCTCGTCCAGATCCTGAACCTCCAGGCCCAGCAGGTTGCAGGCGGAAGCAAAGGAGAAACGGGTGCGGGTAGAATTGTCGCGGAACAGGGAAATGCCCAAACCGCTGTCGAAAATCTTGGTGGAGATGTTGCGCTCGCGCAAGTCGCGCAGCGCGTTGGCTACGGTAAACACCGCCTGAATTTCATCGTCGCTCTTTTCCCAGGTCAGGAAAAAGTCGCCGCCGTACATCTTTTTCGCGTCCAGGCTGCTCAGCTTGCCCAGCAGGTTATCAAACTTGCTCATGATATGTCTCTCCTTCATCTATTACAAATTTTATTTGCAGTACAGGGTGGGCACGGCGGCATACACGGCCGCGCAGCGAACCAGGTCGGCCTTCCAGGTTTTCTCGTTGGGCGCATGCGCCTGGGCCTCTTTGCCCGGGCCAAAGCCGATGCAGGGGATGCCGTAGCGGCCCATGATCGATACGCCGTTGGTGGAGAATGTCCACTTGTCTACCTTGGGCGTGCCATACATGCCGCTGTAGGCCTCCACCATGGCGCGCGTAGCCGGATGATCCTCGGGAATAACCCAGGTGGGGAAATAGCAATCGGTAGGATAGCTCAGGTTGCGCCAGCTGGGGCGGTCGTATTTATACATGCTCACTACCGCGCCGTACTTCTGGCAGGAGGGCAGGCTGCGCACCTCTTCCAGCGCGCTTTCGTAGGTTTCGCCGTCGGTCAGCCGCCGGTCAAGCGACACGGCGCAACTGTCGGCCACCGCGCAGCGGGAAGGAGAGGTGAAGAAGATTTCCGAGGTGGTCACCGTGCCCTTGCCCAGGAACGGGTCATAGTGCAGCCGGTCGTTCAGGTCGCGCACTTCGCGCAGTATATCGGCCATTTTGTAAATGGCGTTGTCGCCGCGCTCGGGCGCGGAACCGTGGCAGGACACGCCCTTTACGTCGATGCGGATTTCCATACGGCCGCGCTGGCCGCGATAGATGTTTCCGTCGGTGGGCTCGGTAATGACCACAAATTCAGGCTTTACCTTATCCTCGTTGATGATGTACTGCCAGCACAGGCCGTCGCAATCCTCTTCCTGCACGGTGCCGGTAACCAGCACGCGGTATTTGTCGCTGAGCAGGCCCAGATCCTTCATGATCTTGGCGCCGTAAACCGCCGATACGATGCCGCCCAGCTGGTCGGAAGTGCCGCGGCCGCCGATTTCGGTGTCGGTCTCGAAGCCCTCGTAGGGGTCAAACGTCCAGTTGTCGCGATTGCCAATGCCCACGGTGTCAATGTGCGCGTCGTAGGCGATCAGCGTTTTGCCGCTGCCCATATAGCCCAGCACGTTGCCCATGGGGTCGATCTGAACCTGATCAAAGCCTACGTTTTCCATTTCCTGAGCAATGCGGCGGATGTGGCCTTCCTCGCCGCAGCTTTCCCCGGGAATCGCAACCAGCTCACGCAAAAACTTGGTCATAGCCGCCTGATAGCCTTCGGCCGCCTGCCGGATACGCGCAAAATCCATGGAAAAATCCTCCTTTAATTTGTGTCGGTATGGTGGGTGTTTTGCCTTCAAACCGTGCCATCGGAGGGATACGCGCCCTCCCAAACAATCCGGCGGTAATTTTCCGGATCCGTATCGCCCTCCGTAGAGAAGAGCAGCACCTGGGATTTCTCGTTGAGGCCCAACTGCTCGCGCAGCTCCGCGTAGCAGTCGTCCTTCATCAGCGAGGCGATCAGGCCCATGCCGACCGCGCCGGATTCGCCCGAGATCACCTGCGGGTCGCCCTTAACCGGCGCGCCCAGCATGCGCATGCCTCTGGCCGATACCCAATCGGGGCAGGAGACAAAGCACGAAGCGTGATTTTTTAATATATCCCAGGAAATGGTGTTGGGCTCGCCGCAGGCCAATCCAGCCATAATGGTGGCCAGGTCGCCGTCTACCACGCGGGCCGCGCCATCGCCGGCCAACGCGCCGCGATACAGGCAATCCGCCGCGCGCGCTTCCATGATGACGGTGGTGGGGGTGTTCTGGGGAAAGAGATTGGCGAAATAGCCCTGCACAGCGCCGGCAAGCGAACCCACGCCCGCCTGCACAAAAATGTGCGTTGGCCTGTCTACGCCCGCCTCGCGCAGTTGGCCCGCGGCCTCGTCGGCCATGGTGCCGTAGCCCTGCATGATCCAGGCGGGGATTTCCTCGTAGCCTTCCCAGGCGGTGTCCTGCACGACCACGCCGCGCGGAGTAGCCGCGGCTTCGCGCGCGGCCATGCGCACGCATTCGTCGTAATTGACCTCTTCTATGGTGACCGTCGCGCCCTCGCGCGCGATATTGTCAAAACGGCTCTTCACCGTGCCCTTGGGCATGTGTACCACGGCTTTCTGACCCAGACGGTTGGCCGCCCAAGCCACGCCGCGGCCATGGTTGCCGTCGGTAGCGGTAAAGAAGGTGGCCTGCCCAAATTCACGGCGCAGCTTCTCCGAAGTGAGGTAGGCAAAATCCACTTCCGATACGTCCTTGCCCAGCTCGCTGGCGATATAGCGCGCCATGGCAAAAGAACCGCCCAGCACTTTGAAGGCGTTCAGCCCAAAGCGATAGGATTCGTCCTTTACATACAGGCCGCCCAACCCAAGCGCGCTGGCCATATTTTTCAAATTGGCAAGCGGCGTTACCGAGTATTGCGGGAAGCTCTGATGAAAGGCGCGCGCCTTGGCTACATTGTCGCAAGACATAATGGAAAGGTTGGCGTCAGCGGTACGCGGCATGCGATTGCCCGCCCATTTGATCTTGTCCATGTCCATTCGCTCCTTTTATGCCGTCGTTATGAAATCTATGACCCCTTACGCTTCTTATTATAACACATTTTCCCACAATGTCAATAAAATTTTTATCAAACCTAAAAATTTTTTAGCCAAGTTTTTTGAAAGGATGAAAAACTAAAAAAAATTATTTTGACAGAACAATTGTTATTTTAAAATAAATGCGCTATAATATAAAAAAATACCCGTAACCGGTTCCGGTTGTACATCCGGCCCATGGGGGAAAGGCGGCTTAACGTTTGGATAAAAACCAGCTATCCTTTTTATCCAGGCTGGCAAAAGGAATTGCCCGGCAATTTGGAGAAAACTGCGAGGTAGTGGTTCATAGCTTTGAAGACCAAAATGCGGAGCATACGATTGTTGCCATTGAAAACAGCCATGTTACGCACCGTTCGTTGGGCGACGGGCCTTCGCGCGCGGTGTTAGCGGCAATGGGCGGCGATTCGGACAAACTGGAAGACCACTTAAATTACTTAACGCGGACGGCGGACGGCCGCATATTAAAATCCAGCACCATCTATATTCGCAATGACGAGGGCAAAGTGATCGGTATTTTCGCGATAAATTTTGATATCACTTCGCTGATGACGCTGGAAAACGCGGTCCGGCCGTTAATCAGCACCTCGGACGAGCAGAAAGAACCCGAGCGAATTGTGCAAAACGTGAACGACCTGTTGGACGATTTAATCGAGCAATCCGTGGCGCTGGTGGGAAAGCCCGTGGCGCTGATGACCAAGGACGATAAAATTCGCGCGATACAGTTTCTAAGCGAGACCGGCGCTTTCTTAATTACAAAATCGGGCGATAAGGTAAGCAAATACTTTGGCATTTCCAAGTATACGCTTTATAACTATATCGACGCAAAGTAGGGAGGAGCGCCGCGATGAGCAGGGGGATTCGCCACGTTCTATTGTGCGGCGAATTGGGCGTTGGAAAAAGCCGCCTCATAGAACGGGTTGTGCGCGCGCTCGGCTGGCCAGCCGCCGGCTTTGTAACGCGCTTTGACCGGCGTGAAAGTCCGGACCGGCGCCTGATGATCGGTTGGGAAGGCGAAATGCGCCCGGCGGTGCTTTTTGAAGGCGGGCAACCCGTCCATATATTGAACGAGGTTTTTGACGTTTACGGAACGCAGTTGCTCGCGCGTAAATGCGCGCTGAGGATTATGGACGAGTGCGGACGGTTTGAACGCGGCGCGCAGGCCTTTCAACGCGCCGTGCAGGCGGCGTTGGATGATTTGGATACGCCGGTGCTCGGCGTGGTGCGCCGGCTGGATGCGCCCAGCTGGCTAGACGCGCTGCGCGCGCACCCCAACGCCCGCATGGTTGAGGTGCGCGTGGACAACCGCGACGCGCTCGTTTCAGAACTGACGGAGTATTTTCTGCGCGGACGTGAAGGCGCAGGCCGGTAATGGAGGCATCCTGCCAAATTGACGGCGAACGCCGCTATTTTTTGCCTTGCGTTATACTTAAAAAAATATAACGCGCTGCGCCCGGCCGCGGGTATACGCGAAATAGGGAAGGGGGGAATCCGGCATGCGGAGAAATCTGCTGCTGTTATGCGCGCTGGCCGCGGCGCTTTCGCTGGCCGCGCTGCTTTCGTTCATGATCGGCCGGTATCCGATTTCGCCCGGCCAGGTGCTGGGCATCATGTTTTCGAAAATACTGTCCCTTACGCCATGGTGGGAAAGCCGGATGGAGACCATATTTTTTCAGGTGCGGCTGCCGCGCGTTTTGCTGTGCGTGCTGGTGGGCGGCGCGCTATCGGCTTCCGGCGCGGCATATCAGGCGGTATTTGCCAATCCGATGGCCTCGCCCGACGTGCTGGGCGCCAGTTCGGGCGCGGCGTTTGGGGCGGCGCTGTGCATTTTGCTGGGAATGAGTTCGCGCGTGGTGGCCTTGTTTGCCTTCGCCTTTGGTCTGGCGGCGGTTTTACTGGCGGTGCCCATCGCCTCGCGAAGCCGCGGCAACCGGGTGACCATGCTGGTTTTGACCGGCATCATGATCAGTTCGCTGTTTTCTTCGGGCACGTCCTACATTAAACTCGTGGCCGATCCAACCGACCAGCTTCCCGCCATCACCTATTGGCTTATGGGTTCGTTGGCGGGCGCGCGTATGGACGAGGTAGGGCTGGCGGCCGTTCCGGTTATTCTGGGCATTGCCGCGCTCTGCGTGCTTGGGTGGCGGCTGAACATACTGACGCTGGGCGATGAGGAAGCCGCCACGCTGGGCGTAAACGTGCGCGCCACGCGTTTGGCGATCGTGCTGTGCGCCACGCTGATTACCGCCGCGTCGGTGGCGGTCAGCGGCGTAATCGGCTGGATCGGGCTGGTGGTGCCGCACCTGGCGCGCAAGTTGACCGGTAACGATAACCGGATGGTGGTGTCGGTTTCGGCGCTGACCGGCGCGCTGTTCCTATTGGCGGTAGATAATCTGTCGCGCACGCTGTGGACGAGCGAGGTGCCGCTCGGCATACTGACCGCGTTTGTGGGCGCGCCGTTTTTCGTGTATCTTTTATCTAAAAAAGGAGCGCCGGGTATATGAGCATTTGTGTGCGCGAGCTGCATTTTTCCTACCGGGACAGGCCGGTTCTAAACGGGTTGGATTTCGCGCATGAACGGGGCGTGTTGTGCGTACTGGGCCCCAACGGCGCGGGCAAAAGCACGCTGTTTCGTTGCCTGCTGGGCCTAAACCGTCCCGACAGCGGGCAGGTATTGCTGGATGGCGAGCCGGTGGCCGCATTAAACGCGCGCGCCCGCGCGCAGCGCGTGGCCTTTGTACCGCAGGCGCAAAACGGCATATTCGGCTACACGGTAGAGGAAATGGTGCTTATGGGCGCTTCCGCGCGGTCGGACTGGTTTATGCCGGGCCGCCGGGCGCGCGCCGCGGCCGCCGAAGCGTTGGAGCGGCTGGGTATTCTCCATCTGGCGCGCCGCAATTTTATGCAGATCAGCGGAGGCGAACGCCAGTTGACGCTGATTGCGCGGGCGCTTGCCCAGGGCTCCGGCAACCTGGTGCTGGACGAGCCGTGCGCCAATTTGGATTATGGCAATCAACTGCGCGTGATGGGCCAGGTAGCCGAACTGGGCCGGGCCGGGCTGTGCGTAGCGCTTTCCACCCATCAGCCCGACCACGCGCTGTGGTATGGGCAAAAGGTGTTGGCTTTGCTGGACGGGCGCGCGGCCGCCTTTGGCCCGCCCGAGATAATTGACGAACGCCTTTTAAGCGCGCTGTACGGCGCAAAGGTATGCGTGCGCGAATTTGAAGGCGGTAAGCGCGTCACTTTGCCGCAAAACATATAAATACCGGGTATACCCGCCGTACAGGCGGCGCCAATACAACAAACCAAGGAGGAAATCGCAATGAAAAAAGTTCTGTGGCTGTTTGTTTGCCTGCTGATTGCCGCCTCGCCCATCACGGGCGCGCTGGCCGAATCCGATGCGGCTGAGACGCGCATATTCGTCGACTCCGTGGGCCGCGAGGTGGAAGTCCCCGTTCAGATCGACCGTATCGCTCCGTCCGGCAAAATGGCGCATATCGTATTGTACGCCCTGGCGGAAGACAAATTCGTATGCCTGTCCAACGCCTGGACCGCGGACGCCGAAACCTACATCGCGCCCGAAGTGCTTGAACTGCCGGTGGTGGGGCAGCTGTACGGCTCCAGCACGCTAAACGTAGAAGCGCTCGCCGCTTCCGACCCGCAGGTTGTTATCGACATCGGCGAGCCCAAGGACAGCGTGGCGGAAGATATGGACGCCATAGAACAGCAGCTGGGCATACCGGCCGTATTCATTGAAATGACGACCGAAACGGCGGGCGACGCCTACAGGATGCTGGGCGATCTGCTGGGTCTGGAAGAGGAAGCCGAAACGCTGGCCGCCTATTGCGAAGAGATATACGCCAACACGGTGGATACCATGGCCACAATTCCGCAAGACGAACGCGTACGTCTGGCCTACTGCATGGGCGAGGACGGGCTCAGCGTGATCGGCAAGGGCTCCTATCACGCCGAGGTAATCGATTTGGTCAGCGACAACGTGGCGCTGATCGACAATCCCTCCACCAAGGGAACCGGCGACGTCGTGGATTTTGAACAGCTGTACCTGTGGGATCCCCAGGTGGTGCTGTTTGCGCCCGAGAGCGCCTACGACAAGGTGGGCGGCGACGAGGCCTGGCTGGCCTTGCCCGCCATCGAATCGGGCAATTACTACGAAGTGCCCTGCGGCCCCTTTAACTGGATGGGGTTCCCGCCCTCTGTCAACCGCTATATCGGCATGATCTGGCTGAGCGAACTGCTGTATCCGGACGCGTTCGATTACGATCTGTTGGCCGAAACGCAGCGCTACTATCAGCTTTTCTACCATTACGACCTGAGCGAGGAACAGTTTAACCAACTGTGCGCCAATTCGCTTGCCTGATAAAGGTTACCCTTCATGGAGCGGCCCGATGGGCGCGCTCCTTTTTTATTCCCGCCGCGGACGGCGCGCCGGGTTGGCATTTCCGGCGAAGACGGCATATAAGTATTTAGACGGGAGCGTGATTAAATGAACGTAATCGACCGGAATTTTTATGAGCTGGCCGCCCGCATCCGCGCGCTGAGCGAGAAGGAACTTTATTACACGATCCGCAAAAGCTTTGACCGGGTGCCGTATGAAACCAGGAAAAGTTGCATGGACTTTTTTAATCAGTTTAATTACTGGGGCAGGCTGGATATGGAAAACGGCGTGTACGAACAGATTGAGCTGAAGCAAAAGGCGCTTTTTGAGCACATGGACGAATTTACATGGCTGTACGGCCGTCTTGCCGATTACCGGTCCAAAAAGACGCTGTACGCGATATTAAACAACTGGTTTTGCTATGATTTTGTTTCCACGACGCAGACACGGGAATACCTGTTCGACGACTATTTTGATCTGGACATCGTAAAATGCGGCCCGGATGAAGTGATCGTGGATTTAGGCGCCTACACGGGCGATACCGCGCTTTCGTATATCAAAAATTACGGGGAAGACTGCTACCGGAAAATGTACTGCTATGAAATAACGCCCTCCAGCTTTGAAATTTTAAAAAGGAACCTGGAAGGATATCGCGATATCGAACTGCGCATGAAAGGCGTCTCAGACGTCGAAGGGGAGATGTTCATCTCCGGAAACAGCGCCAGCGCCTCGGCCAATACGCTGGGCGGGCATTCGGGCGAGCTGGTAAGCGTTACTACGCTGGACGCCGACATAGACGAGCCTGTCACCCTGATTAAGGCCGACATAGAGGGATTTGAGCAAAAGGCCATCGCGGGCGCGCGCGCGCATATCGCAAACGATCATCCCAAGCTTTTGATATCGGTTTACCACAACAACGAGGATTTATGGAAAATCCCGCAAATGATCGACGAGATATCGCCCGACTACAATTTTTATCTGCGCTTTAACAGTTCG
>CAWVLE010000009.1:0-8781 GCA_963929805.1 uncultured Eubacteriales bacterium
CCGCCCAGGACCCCCTCTCAGTCTCGCTCCGCTCGCCAGCTCCCCCCTGGGGGGAGCCAAGAAGGGGATGAGCGCGTCGCTCGACAGATCCCAAGGGGGAAATGGGGGAGCCAAGGGAAAAACGAGCCGACGGGCGAAAAGGTACGCAACGACAACCGCCACCCCAGCCTTGCCTCCCCCCTGGGGGAGCCAAGGGGGAGAAAGGGGCGAGCCGAGGGGAGAACAAAAACGAGCCGCCGGACGAAAATGGGGGAGCCAATTTTTCCAGAAAGGGCTAATCCTTCATGATGCTGGTTTTTTTCGGGCTTTGACGGCCTTCCAGGCAGGGCGCGCGCCGCTCCAGCGCGGCCAGCGCGATTTCCACATCCTCGTGTACCTCTTCGGGCGTAAAGCAGCCCACGGTAACCATGTCGCACGGCCGGATGGTGCAAAAGGAGAAGGTAAGGCCCACGAAGGGGCTCACGCGGCCGGCGGCCATGGGCTTGATGGACATGACCGGTTTTTTCGCGCCGTGAATTACCTTATGTATATACTCTATCTCCACCTGCATCAAAAAGCCCATGCAATTGTAGATCTGGATATAGGTTTCCACGTCGTACTCGTTTAAATCCGAATAGATGATCAGCTCGGGCATGTGCGCGGACAGGCCGGGAATCATGTCGTTTTGCCGGATCATGTCAAGATAATCGCTCAGGCGGTCGATGGTTTGGGTGTTTTTGCACACCAGCTGTTCCACGCTGGCGTGGTGGGGCAGGCAAAACGTGCAGCCAGCCTTTTTGCTGTTTTCGATGGTTTTACGCGCTTCGGCGCGCGCCTGGGCGGTGTTATCCACGTTGATGATGGGCGTGTCGATGAGAATGATCTTTTTTCCGGTCCGCTCCTGGGCGATTTCAACCGCTTCCATCACGGTTGGGGTGGTGGACATGAGCCCCATGATGGCGTCGATGCCGTATTCCAGATAGGCTTCCAACACCTGCGCCGTGACGCGCGGGTCGGAGTGGCGCGCGCGAATCATGTGGTCGGACGCGCTGGAAGTGTGGCTGAACCCGGCCAGCCAGTTGGTGCCGATGAGCATGCGGGGCAGCGACACGCCGCCCACCACGGTTCGGGGAAAGGCGATTGCGGACATAACAAGGCCTCGCTTTCTTTGCTTTGCTGGTTAACAGGGGCAGGGGAATTTGATTTTTGCACGGCAGACGCCGGCTTCAAGTGCAATTTACCACACCGCCGCGGGCTTGTCAATACGGCGGGCCGCTAGGGAACAAGCCCGGCGGCGCGCCGCGCTTTTAGCGGAACTTTGGCGCATACCAGCGCGTAGGACTGATCGATCATATGGCGCATAAGGCCGTCGGGCACGGTTCCGTCCAGGCGCACGGAATTCCAGTGCCGCTTGTCGCAATAGTAGCCGGGCACGATATCGCCAAATTGGCCGCGCAGAAATTCGCCCTCCAGCGGTTCCAGCTTGAGCGTGAGGATCTCGTTGCCCTCCCGGTCGTGGCACAGCGCGGCGAACAGCCGGCCGCACACGCGGTAGCGCAACCAGCCCCATTCCACTTTAAAATCCTTCTCCGCGCCCGGCCTGGACAGCAAATATTCGTCCAGCCATGGGTAGTTCATCTTCGCCGCCCCTTTCGCATATTTTTATACGATACAGTATAACATTTTGTAAACAGGCGCACAAGACGGGCGCGGCCGCTTAAAAAAAGGCGGAGGACGTGCTATAATGAATATGTTTGCAGGGAGGATAGACGCGTGGCTAATGTAATTGTGGGCGGCCTGCTGGCGCTGCTTATCGCGCTGGCCGTCGTAAAGCTGGTAAAGGACAGGCGCAGGGGCGGCTGTTGCGGCTGCGAGGGCTGCGCAAACCGGTGCGGCCGGCGCAAGCCTGAATAGAACCTGAACGCAACCGCGCGCTTTTGCGCGCCGAACGGGCGCGAAATATACCAAAGGAAACGGATGGATAAGGACATGACGGTACGGGCGATACTTTTCGATTTGGATGGAACGCTGCTGGATACGCTGGACGATCTGACCGACAGCTGTAACGCGGCGCTGCTTTCGTGCGGCCACGCCCCGCGCACGCGCGAGGAGGTGCGCGCCTTTGTGGGAAACGGCGCCGGCATGCTGATCCGGCGCGCGCTGGGCGTGGATTCGGGCGAAATCTTTGACCGGTGCCTTGCGCGCTTTCAGGCGCATTACCGGCAAAACCTGGACAACAAGACCGGGCCGTACCCGGGCGTAATGGAACTTTTAGACGCGCTGCGCGCGCGCGGCATCCGCCTGGGCGTGGTGTCCAATAAATTCGACGCCGCGGTCGCGCCGCTGTGCCGCAAATATTTTGGCGAACGCATCGACGTGGCCATCGGCGAAATGCCCGGCGTCGCCCGCAAGCCCGCCCCCGACGGCCCGCTCAGGGCGCTTAAATTGTTGAACGTCGGGCGCGATCAGGCCATTTATGTGGGCGATTCGCCTACCGATGTGGAAACCGCGCGCAACAGCGGCCTGCCCTGCCTGGCGGTCAGCTGGGGCTTCCGGTCGCGCGATCAGCTGGCCCGGGCCGGCGCGCGCTACATTATAGACAGCGCCGGCCAGTTTATTAAGCAGATGCAAATAATAGAACGCGAATCGCAGCCGTAAAAACGGCCGTGGTTAAAGGCCGCGCCGCTTTGTAAAAGCAGGACGCCTCCTACAGCCGCCGCTTCTTCCCGCGGCGGCTTTTATACCTGGAAAATTATGACCAACGGTCAATTAAGGTGATATTTTGACACTTGGTTTAATTCGTCCGATTTTGGTTGACCTGAGATAGAACCGACTATATAATCAAATTACAGGCTGCTCCCGGCGTGGGGTAGGACCGCTTTGCGCGACGGAGGGATTGGATGTTATCCCGTTATAGCGTTAAAAAACCATATACCGTAATCGTAGGGGTCATCATCGTGCTGGTGCTGGGCTATATTTCCTTTACCAACATGACCACCGACCTTTTGCCCAGCATGGAACTGCCCTACGTCGTGGTGTATACCACTTATGCCGGCGCGAGCCCCGAGGAAGTGGAGATGACGGTAACCAAGCCGCTGGAAAGCGCGATGGCTACGGTAAGCAACATAAGCCAGATTACGTCGGTGTCCAGCGAAAACGTGTCCACCGTCATATTGGAATTTAACCAGGGCGCCAATATGGATACCGCCATTATCGAGTTAAACGCCCAGGTGGATATCATCCAGCCCAACTGGCCGGACGGCGTAGGCGCGCCCGTGCTTATGAAGATCAATCCCGACATGCTGCCGGTCATGGTGGCCGCGGTGGACCGGGAGGGCGTGGACGTCGGCAAATTGTCCGAATACGTCGAAGATACGCTTGCGCCTCAGTTGGAGGCCATCGACGGCGTGGCCACGGTCAGCACTTCCGGGCTTATAGAACAGTCCGTCGAGGTGACCATTCAACAGGATTTGATCGACCAGCTCAACAGCTTAATCTTGGAAGAAGTAGACGAAGAACTGGCCGAGGTGGAAAAACAGCTGGACGACGGCGAGGCCCAGCTGCTCGAAGCCAAGCGCCTGCTGGATAAGGAAGGGAAAGCGGGCCTTGACCAGATCGACGATATGCTTGATTCTATCCGCCAGGGGCGCGAGAATTTGCCTGAAACCATTTCTTCCCTTGAACAGCAGCGCGCCGAACTTGAACGGCAGCTGGCGTCCACGCGCGAAGCCGTCGCCCAATTGGAACAGGCGCTTAGCCAGTTCCCCGGCGATGTAACCATGACCGAGGAGCAGCGCGCCGCGCTGGAAGCGATGCGCGAGCAGCTTGACCAGCTTAAACAGCAGCGCGCGCTGCTTCAGGCCGAATTGGACGAGATCAACGCCGCGCTAAGCGAGCCCACGGCCGAACCTACGGCCGGGCCCACAGCCGAACCTACGGCCGGGCCTACGGCCGGGCCTACGGCCGGGCCCACGGCCGAGCCCACGGCTGAACCTACGGCTGAACCCACGGCCAAACCTACGGCCAAGCCCACGGCTAAACCCACGGCCAAGCCCACGGCCAAGCCGGAGGAACTGCCGGACGATCTGGTCATTTGGAGCGGGTCGGACGGCGCCTTTGGCGGCAAGGGCCAGGACGAGGGCCAGGCGCAGGATCAGCAGGCCGGCCGGCAGGGCCAGGATTTAGCGGCGCAGGAAGCGGCGGGCCTGTCCGGCGCGTTGGACGTGGCTTTTGCCGCGTCGGTCAGCGCGCAGGACGGATACAGCGAAGAGGAACTGCGCGCGCGGCGCGACGAGCTGATGGCGCAGATAAGCCGGATCGACCAGTCGGTTGAGAATATAGAATCCAGCGCGGAATACCAGGCGCTGTGCCAGCTGGAATCCGCGGAGGACACCAGGGCGCAGCTGCAAAGCCAGCTGGATACGGCCAACGCGGCGTTGCCGCAGCTGGAGGCGGGAATCGCCCAGCTGGACGAAATGATCGAAAAGCTTTCCCAGGGCATCATACCGGGCGGCATGATAGAGGGAATCGATCAGGATACCAGCATGGACGACGCCGAGGCGCAGCTGATACAGGCGCGAAAGGACGCCAACAGCCAGCTTAATAAGGCGTCCAGCCAGATTGCCAGCGCGCAGAAGGAGCTGGGCGAAAAGCGCAAGGAATTTGAAGAGGCGCGCGAGGAAGCCTTTGAAGACGCCAAGCTGGACGGGGTTATCACGCTGGAGATGGTGGCCTCCATATTGACGGCGCAAAATTTCCAGATGCCGGCCGGCTACATTACCGAGGGCGAACAGGATTATCTGGTGCGCGTGGGCGACGAATTTTCCGATTTGGACAGCATGGGCGACATGCTGCTGTTTGACCTGGACCTGGATAACCTGAAAGAGGTACGGCTGCGCGACGTGGCCACGGTGGAGCTTACCGACAATTCGGACGAAATCTATGCCAAGATAAACGGCAACGACGGCATCATGCTCTCCTTCCAGAAGCAGGGCACCTATTCCACCGCCGAGGTGGCCGACAGCATAAAGGAGAAATTTGACGAGCTGATGGCGGCCGACCCGTCGCTGCGCATTACGGCGCTGTTGGATCAGGGCATCTACATCGATATGATTGTGGATTCGGTGCTGGAAAACCTGCTCTACGGCGCGATACTGGCCATATTGATTTTGCTGATCTTCCTGGGCGATTACCGGCCCACCATAATTATCGCCACTTCGATCCCGATCAGCGTGGTAGCCGCGTTTGCCACAATGTATTTTACCGGCATAACGCTTAACGTAATTTCGCTGGCCGGGCTTGCGCTGGGCGTAGGTATGCTGGTGGATAACTCCATTGTGGTTATTGAAAATATCTACCGGCTGCACGGCGACGGGATGCCGCTTTTGCCCGCGTGCGTCAAGGGCGCAAAGCAGATGTCGGGCGCTATTTTCTCGTCCACGCTGACCACCGTGTGCGTATTTTTGCCCATCGTGTTTGTGGAAGGGTTGGCGCGCGAACTGTTTGCCGATATGGGCCTGACCATCGCCTATTCGCTGTTGGCCAGCCTGGTGGTGGCGCTTACCGTGGTGCCGGCCATGTCCGGCGCGCTCTTAAAGCGCCAGAAGGCGCGCAAGCATCGCGTGTTCGGCCTGATCCAGCGGCTGTATGTGTTTTTGCTGCGCGGCGCGCTGCGCGTAAAATGGCTGGTGCTGGTGGTCGCGCTGGCGCTGCTCGCCTACAGCATCTCCTGCGTAGACCAGATGGGCACGGCCTTCATACCGGACGTGGACAGCAGCCAGATGACCGTTACGCTGTCCATACCGGGCGACGCCACTTTCTCGGAGCGCTGCGCGATGTGCGACAATATGATAGAGCTGATCCTGAAAGTGGAGGGCGTCCAGACCGTGGGCGTGTTCGACGGCACGAGCGGGCTGCTTCCCGGCAGTTCCGGCGGCTCGATGTTATCGGGCGGTTCCGGTGGAGGCGTAACCTTCTACCTGTCGCTTGACGAGGACAAGACGCTGCGCAACGACGAAATCGGCCGGCGTATCCTTCAGGCCGCCGAGCCGCTTGATTACGACCTGAGCGTAACGACCAACAACATGGATATTACCATGATGTACGGCGAGGGCATTTCGGTGGACGTATCCGGCCCCGATCTGGATGTGCTGCGCTCGATTACCTCCGATATCGCCGCCCTTATGGGCCAGGTAGAGGGCGCGATCAACATATCCGACGGCCAGGAAGATAGCGTGCCCGAGGTGTCGCTGGTGGTAGACAAGGAAAAGGCGCGCCAGGAAAACCTGACCGTGGCGCAGATATACAGCTTTGTAGCGACTACCATATCCGATGGAAGCGAGGCGACCACCGTCACGCTCAACGAGCGGGAATATCCGGTTATCGTCATCGACGGCAAAAACCAAAATCTTACGCGCGAGGATCTGAGCGAACTGACCATAGACGTGACGCAGGGCGACGAACAGGTAAAGGTGCGCCTGGGCGACGTGTGCGAAATCAACCAGACCCTGAGCCTGAGCTCCATCAGCCGTTCGGCGCAGCAGCGCACGCTCAGCGCCAGCTGTGAAATTGACGAAAACCACAACATCGGCAAGGTGGGCGAGGAGATTAACCGCCTGCTTGAGGGATACGAACTGCCCGAGGGCTATACCATGGAGGTATCGGGCGAAAACGAGGCCATTACCAGTACCATTAGCGATTTGGTGTACATGCTGGCGGTAGCGATTTTGCTGATCTACCTGATCATGGTGGCCCAGTTCCAGTCCTTCCGCTCGCCCTTTATCGTCATATTCACCATACCGCTGGCCTTTACCGGCGGCCTGATCGCCCTGTATATCGCGGGGATGGAAATCAGCGTGGTTTCGCTGCTGGGCTTTTTGGTGCTGTCTGGCGTTATCGTCAACAACGGCATCGTGTTTGTGGACAGCGTAAACCAGATGCGGCTGGACGAAGGTATGTCCAAACGCCAGGCGCTGCTGGAAACCGGGCGCGTAAGGTTAAGGCCCATATTGATGACCGCGCTGACCACCATACTGGGCATGTCCACCATGGCCATGGCGACGGGCATGGGCGCGGAAATGATGCAGCCCATGGCGGTGGTTACCATCGGCGGGCTTAGCTACGCCACGCTGATGACGCTGTTCGTGGTGCCGGTGCTATACGACATATTCGGCGCGCGCCGCATGAAAAAGCGCGACACCGAAACCGAGGCCGATTTGGAAAAAACCTGACGTTAAGGCGCGGCAATGCTAAAGCCGCGCGGAACAGCCGCCGTACCTTATCGCGTATGGCGGCTTTCGTTTATCAAAGCAGGGGCGCGCAGGGCCTGCACGGAAGGATTGAACTTAATGCAAAAGGCGGAAAAGATAAGCGGCGGGCAGATACGCGATTACCGGCTGTGGGCGCACCACCTGGACGCCAAACGGCCAATGAGCGCCCTGAAGGCGGCGGCGGGCGCCTGCGGCGTGCAAAATTCGCCGCCCGGCGCGTGGGAAAGCGCCATGTTTAACCGGCTGGAAGGCTGCACGCTGCGCGCGCTTAACGACGCGCTGTATGTGGATAAAACCCTGCTCCAGGCGTGGAGCTTCAGGGGCGCGCCGGCGGTTTTTCCCACCGAAGACAGCGACGCGTTTCTGGCGTCCTTATCCGCGCGGCCCGGGGAAGAACCCTGGATCTATACCCGGGGAATCGGCCTGGCGCTTGACTACCTGGGCATGTCCTTTGACGAAGCGCTTAGCGCGGTGAAGGCGGCCGCGCGCTATCTTAACGCGCATACGGTAAAAAGCAAGGAGGCGCTCGACGAGACGCTCGCCCGGATCGTCGCTCAAGACCTGCCCCCGCAAAAGCGCGCGCTGTGGAGCGCGCCCTCCATGTACGGCAGGCCGGACAGGCAGAGCGTGGGCGGCGCGGCGGTTTCCTTTCTGCTGCGGCCGTGCGCGTTTTCGGGCCTGGTCGTGTTTGGAGAAAGGCAGGGCGTAAGCCCCACCTTTACCTCGTTTGAAAACTGGACCGGACGCCCGTTTAAAATCCGGCCGGATTGCGTCCGGACGCTGGTAAAAAAATTTCTGCATTGCTACGGCCCGGCGCGGCCCAGCGCGCTGTCGGAATGGCTGGGCTGTTCCCCGGCGCAGGCCGGCCGGTTGTGGTCGGCCGTCCAGGAAGAGATACAGCCGGTGTCGGTGGACGAAAAAATCTTTTATATGCTTAGCGAGGATATGGACCGCCTGCGCGCGGGCGCGGGGGATCAACGCGCGCAGGCGCCGGTGCTGCTGGGCGCGCACGATCCCTATCTGGACGCGCGCGACCGGCGGATTTTGCTGGGCGACGCAGGCCTTCACAAGCTGGTGTGGAAGACGGTGGCCAACCCGGGCGTGGTGCTGCTGGAAGGGCGGGTCGCGGGCGTGTGGAAAAGCGCGTCCTCGGGCGCGTGGATGAAATTTTCCGTCACGCTGTTTGAGACGCTAAACGGCGCGCAGCGGCGCGCGCTGGGCGAAGGGGCGGAGGCGTACGCGCGCTTTCGCGGGGCTGGCGTGAAGAGTCTGGATATGGAAGGGTGAGCATGTTTGCGACAAAAGCCGTCTGTGGGCGTTTAACGCCCGCGGACGGCTTTTGCTAAAGATAACAGGTAACAAAACGGCAATGCGGCGCGCCTTAAAGGGCGTCCGAATACGTTGTGAGGGTTCTTACGCGTTTTGCGGGGCGGCGCCCAGATAGCGTAAAAGCTCGATGCGGTTTTTCACCAGCGCCTGCACTTCGGCGCGCCCGGCTTTGCCGTACACCTTGGGGTCGTAGGCATCGGGCGAT
>CAWVLE010000010.1:0-8175 GCA_963929805.1 uncultured Eubacteriales bacterium
CCTGGCCGAAGACGACCCCGTGGTGGGCGCCTGGCCGGAAGCCTTGTGCGGCTGGTTACGCGCGCAGGGTTATGGCGTAAACTGAAAAGCGCGTTCCATCAGGCGAAAGGATGATACGCCTGGCAAACGCCGTGAAAGATGTGCAGTCGCAAGATTATCAAAAATGGAGGCGGGCGATACCACCCGCCTCTTTTTTTCTGATTTGAGCGCTGCCGCGCATACCGCTTTCCATTTCTTGGCCCCTTGGGAGCTGTCACCGAAGGTGACTGAGAGGGGGACCCTTGCCCCTGCCATTCCGGTGCGGCGGATAAAAACATTCCCGGCGCCGCCCTGCCTGATGGGAAGCCAGAAAAACACAGAGCAAATCACGCCGCCGCGAATGAATAAAAAAGGCGCCGCAACCCATTCACGCATTCTGCCTTGCTTAGCTCAGGGCTCATCATCGCCCTTAAGCTTGCCGGGACGTTTTGATTTTTAGTATTGACAAATGTAATTGTGCAATCTATAATGTGCTTATACGATAAGTACAATAAATAACGATGACGGACAGAACTTTGCGGGTAACCGGCGTAATGCAGGCCTTAAAGGGGCTGTCCTGGCGGGAGGGCGTAGTATACAGGCAAATGCGTTGGCGGTTGACGGATTGACCAAGCGGTATGGCGGCTTTGCGCTAAGCGGTATTTCCTTTTCCGTTCCGAGGGGGAGCATCGTCGGTCTGGTCGGCGAAAATGGCGCGGGCAAAACCACGACAATAAACGCCATTTTGGGATTGATAGGCCGGGATGGGGGAGATATTGAAATACTGGGCCGCCGCAACGGGCAAATAGATGCGGGCGTGCGCGCGCAGACCGGCGTTGTATTTGACGGAAATAATTTCCCCGACGCGCTTACGGCGCGGGAGATAAACAACATATACAAAAAGATATACGCCGCATGGGATGAAAAACGGTATTTCTCGCTGCTGGAAAAGATGGATCTTACGCAAAACAAAAAAATCAAAGCGTTTTCCAAAGGCATGAAGGTGAAGCTTTCCATTGCGGTCGCGCTTTCGCACGAGGCCAGGCTGCTGATTCTGGACGAGCCGACGGGCGGACTGGACCCGGTAATGCGGGACGATATGCTGGATATGTTTTTGGATTTTGTACAGGACGAGGATCGATCGATTCTGTTGTCTTCTCACGTCACCAGCGATCTTGAAAAAATAGCGGACTACATCGTGTTTATACACAAGGGAAAGCTCATATTTAATAAGCCCAAGGATGAACTGCGTTATAAGTATGGGATTATCCGCTGCGGCGCGGCGCAATTTGACGCGATAGATAGAACGCAGGTAATCGCCTGGCGAAAGCAGGATTACCAGTGGAATATCCTGGCGCCCGACCGCATGGCCGCGCAAAAAACGTATCCCGATGCGGTGGTCGATCCGGCGAGCATAGATGAAATTATGCTGATGTACATAAAGGGGGAGCGGGCATGAAGGGACTTTTGCTGAAGGATTTTTATCTGATCAGATCGGCGCTATACGTCATATCGGCGTGCTTTATCGTGGTTGGGGCCAGCATATCCCTGTTAACGTCTACCTGGTCGCTGACAGTCGTCGCGACGGTTATGCTGGGCATGGTATTTGTAAATACGATCAATATGGATAAAAGCTCCGGCTGGCGCAAAATGGCCGGCACGATGCCCATATCCCGGCAAACGATTATAGACAGCAAATATTTTATGTATTTATTGCTAAGCGGCGCGGGCTTTGTATTGGGCGTAATTCTGGGGGGTGTAACCTCGCTTATTCAGGGGCGGTTTGATCGCGAGGACATGCTGATTTTTAGCAGTATAAGCGCGTATCTGTCGCTGTTTGCGGGCGGAATTACCATACCCCTCAGCCTGCGCGTCAGCGAGGAAAAAAGCATGCTCGCCCTGATCGTGGCGTATCCCATCGCGGCGGCTGTTTTTGCGGGATGCATGTTTTTTATGGACAGCGCGCCTGCCATGTGCGCGGTTGCGCTCGCATTGGGCGTGATGGTTTACGCCGCCTCCTGGTTGTTTGCCAGAAAGCTCATTATGCGCATGGATCTGGCGTGAGCGCCCGGCAGGCGGCATTCGGGCGCAAAAACCCCCTGCGCCACGGCTTACCTGCGGCGCAGGGGCGGTTAAATAAGCGGCTATGTGGAAAAAGCGCAATTAGATTTCGGGGATGACGACCTCGATTTCCTTGCCCAGCGCGGCCGATTTATTGATGCCGTCGATGATGGCCTGGTTGTACAGGATCTGGCTGGAAGGCACAGGCGCCTTGCCGCCTTCCCATACCGCGTCCAGGAAGGAGCGGATCTTCTTGTCGAACAGGCCGGGGCCCTCGTTTTCGATGATCGGGATAACCGTCTCCACCTGCTCGCCAGCCACGTCATGGTACAGCTTCATGGGGCCGCCCACGGTGCCGTTCCAGCATTCAGTGGAGGGAATGCGCAAAGCGCCCTTGGTGCCCAGTATGACCGTGTCGCCCGGCGTGTCCAGATGCATGGCCCACGCGATGCGGAAGTCCAGTATGATGTCGCCCTCCAGGCGGATAAAGGCGGCGGCAAAGTCGTCCACGTTAAAGCGGGCGGCGTCCTCGGGCTTCTGATAATCGGTAGAAGTGCCGAAGAAGTTGGAGGTATATCCGGTAATGGTCAGCGGCTTGGGATAGTCGATGGCGTTGAGCACCATATCCAGCGAATAGCAGCCGATATCGCCCAACGCGCCGATGCCGGCCGTCTTTTTCTCGATAAAGGTGCTGTTCGGGATGCCGCGGCGGCGGCCGCCACCGGTCTGGATGTAATAAATCTTGCCCAGCGCGCCCGACTTGACGATCTTTTTGATCATCTTCATGTTTTCATCCATGCGGGGCTGGAAGCCGATGGTCAAAATCTTGCCGCTGGCCTTCTCGGCGCGGATGATCTCAACCGCTTCGTCCAGCGTTACGCACATGGGTTTTTCCAAAAGCACGTTCACGCCCGCGTTGAGCGAATCAATGGTACACTCGGCATGCGTCATGTTGTAGGTGCATACGCTGACGGCGTCCAACTGCTCGTTTTCCAGCATTGCCTTGTGGTTGGGGTAAAAGCGTACGCCCTTCACGCCGTAACGCTCGGCAAACGCCTCGGCCTTGCCCGGGATCAGGTCGGCCATGGCGACCACTTCGGCGTCGTCCATGTTAAGATAGCTTTCGATGTGGGACTCGGCGATCCAACCGGTTCCGATGATGCCCACCTTCAGCTTGCGCTCGCGCTTGACGGTCTCCTTCTGTTTTGCCTGCGTAAACTGTCCCAGCACCTTATCGCTGCCCATAACTGTCCCTCCAATTTTTCTTTGCTGGCGGCTACACAAAAATAGCCGCTTACATTTATTTCTTCTAGTGCAAATATAGCACAGATGTGTTATAATTGTCGCGTCAAAGTCTATTGTTTAAGTGACATTTTTCGCTAATTTGGAGGGGCCGGCCATGCGCGAATACTATGAAATACAGCGCGACGACAACGACGAGGTTTATGCGTTGGTAAAAGAAAACGACGCCTGCCCGCCTCACTTTCACAACAGCATAGAATTAAGCTATGTGCTGGAGGGCGCGCTTAACTGCCTGGTGGACGGACGCGAGCTGACCGTGAGCAAGGGCCATCTGCTGATTGTATCAAGCTATATGGTACATCAGTATGAAACGCCCGCGTATTGCAAAAGCATATTGCTGGTTATACCGTTGGGCGCGGCGCCCGCGCTCAAACACCGGCTGTCCGGCATGGCCTTTGGGCGGATGGTTCACCAGGACGCGCGGGGGGATATCGCGCGCCTGATCGAGCTGATGGTGGAACACCGGTCGCGTCCGGAAGTGCAGGCGGGCATTTCACACGCGCTACTGGCGCTTATCATCGACGAAGTGGGGTTGACGCCGCGTCACGGAGAGCGTCAGAGCGACCTGATTAAGCGGGTGCTGGACTATCTGGAACATAATTATGCGCAGGATCAGACGTTGGATGAGCTGGCCGCGCGCTTTGGATACAGCGCAAGCCGCTTTTCGCATATCTTTAACGAAAATCTGGGCTATACGCTGCCGGGCTATGTGTCCACGCTGCGCTGCTTGAACGCCGCGCGGATGCTGAACGAAACCGCGCTGCCGGTGACCGATATCGGATTGCAGGTGGGATTTGACTCGCCGCGTACCTTTTACCGGGCGTTCAGGCGTCATTTCGCGTTAACGCCCAGCCAATACAGAAAGCAGATGGGAGGGAACCGCGCATGAAGCCCGGTTGCGTGATTATGGCCTCCGGCCTGTCCAGCCGGTTCGGCGCGGAAAAACTGCTCTATCCGTTTCGCGGGCGGCCGTTAATAACATGGGCGGTTGAATGCGCGCTGTCTGCCGGCGCGCGCACGGTGGTGGTTACCCGCTCCTGCCATGTGGCGCGCATCGCATGCGAGGCGGGCGCGCAGGCCTTTGTGCATAACCGGCCCGATCGCTGCGATACCATTCGCTATGGCCTGACGCAGATGGACGGCCTGCCCGGTTGCGCATTTTTGGTGGCCGACCAGCCGCTTCTGAAAGCGGATACGCTTAGCGGCATGCTTAAACAGTTTTGCCGCGCGCCGGAGCGAATTCTGCGCGCGTCGCACGATGGGCGTCCCGGGAATCCGGTTATATTTCCAAGCGCGCTCTTTGACGCCCTGTCTGGTTTGAAAAGCGGACAGACCGGCCGGGCTGTGCTGAAAGGCAACAGCGCTCTGGTGGATTTTTACGAGGTGGCCGACCCGTTGGAGCTTGCGGATATCGATACGCCTGAGGCGATGAAAGCGTTGGAAACGTATCGTTAACACGAAAGTTACAATAAAAATACCGCAAATAAACTAAAAAAGTTTTAGTACATTTGTGCTTTGTGATGTATTTAACCCAGTTTCAATAAAATGGGTTGCACAAACCGATTAATTGTGTTAAACTTATATCGTTCAAGGGGGATGTATGGCGCCCTGCGAATATAAACCAAATAGCGACGAAGGCTGTAAGGAAGTGCTTTGCGCACGGGCTGTCCACGGGTGGGATGGCTCACCTTGCTAACCCTCCCGCCCGTGCATCTGCTTATTTGGCCAATCCTGGTTCAATGGCAGATTTCTTTTATACCTATAAGACGAATGGGAATGGGAGGATGCGTAATGCGACTGTTGGGCAACGGCTATCTGATTACCCGGGATGCGGAAAACCCCTTTATGGCGGACGGCTGCGTCGCCATGGAAGGCGGCGTTATCACTGAAGTAGGATCGACCGGCACGCTTAAAGAAAAATACCCGCAGGCCGAATTTATCGACGCGCGGGGCGGCGTGATCATGCCCGGGCTTATCAACGCCCACAATCACATCTATTCTGCGCTGGCGCGCGGCCTTTCCATTAAAAACGCGCCTACGCGCAATTTTCTGGAAATACTGGATAATCTTTGGTGGACCATCGACCGCCACCTGCTGCTGGAAGACACTAAGGCCAGCGCGGACGCCACGTTTGTCGATTGCATTGAAAACGGCGTTACAACCATATTTGACCACCATGCCAGCTACGGCCAGGTGGACGGCAGTCTATTTGCCATTGCGGAACGTGCCCGCCATTTCGGCGTGCGCGTCAATTTGTGCTATGAGATAAGCGACCGCGAGGGCGAGGATAAAATGCGCGCGGCCGTGCATGAAAACGCGGCGTTCATCCGCCATGCGCGCGAAGATAAAAGCGGCATGGTCTGCGGCATGATGGGCATGCACGCGCCCTTTACGCTGTGCGATGAAACGCTGGAATACTGCGTGGCCAATAATCCTGCCGGCGCGGGCTATCACATCCACGTGGCCGAAGGCATTGACGACGTGTACATGAGCCTTAAACAGCACGGCAAGCGTCCATCTTTCCGCCTGCACGATTTTGGAATACTGGGCGAGCACACCATTTGCGGCCACTGCACCCATGTAAGCGAGGCTGAAATAGAACTGATGCGCGATACCGGCTGTATGGTGGCGCACAACCCCGAAAGCAATATGGGCAACGCCATCGGCTGCCCGCCCGTTTTGAAGATGCTGGAAAAGGGGCTTATGGTGGGTCTGGGTACGGACGGCTATACCAATGACATGCTGGAAAGCTATAAGGTGGGAAACCTGCTGCATAAGCACGCGATGTGCGATCCCACCGTGGCGTGGGCGGAAATTCCCGCCATGCTGTTTGAAAACAACCGCGCAATGGCCGCGCGCTTCTTCCCCAAGCCGCTGGGCATCATTAAGCCGGGCGCGTGCGCGGACGTGATCGCGCTGGATTATACGCCGCTTACGCCTCTGGAAGCGGGCAATATCAACAGCCATGTGATGTTTGGTATGAACGGCCGCTGCGTAACGACCACCATCATCGCCGGCGAGGTAAAGATGAAAGACCGTCAGTTGATCGGCGTGGACAAGCAAGCGGTTCTTGCCCACGCAAGGGAGCGCGCGCGCGACTTGTGGACGCGCATCAACGCGGGACGATAAGGGAAAGGGGAATACAACAATGAGCGATATCATGCGGCCGATTTCCTTTGACAAGTTGATGGACTGGGCGCTGAGCGAATACCAGGCGCAGGGCACGATTTTTGGCGTAAACGCGCTGTACCGCCACGAGGGCGGCAAGACGCTTCCCATATTCGGCGAAAAAATCGAAACTCCGTTCGGGCCGGCGGCCGGCCCGCATACCCAGCTGGCCCAAAACCTGATCGCCGCGTATGCCGGCGGCGCCCGTTTTTTTGAGGTGAAAACCGTCCAGATTATAGACGGCGAAGATCTGCCGGTAGAAAAGCCCTGCATTCTGGCGGAAGACGAATGCTATAACGTGGAATGGTCCACCGAGCTGCGCGTGGGGCAGGCCTTTGAGGAATACGTCAAGGCCTATTACGCCATCAAGCTGTTAAGCCGCGCCCTGGGCCTGGGCGACAGCGACGGTTTTGTATTTAACATGAGCGTGGGCTACGACCTGGCGGGCATTCAGTCGCCCAAGATCGACCGGTATATTGAGGGCATGAAGCAGGCCGGTGCGAGCGACGCCTGGCGCGCGTGCGCGAAGTGGGCCGGCGAGAACCTTGCCCGCCTGCCGGGCGTGGACCAGGCTTTCCTGGACGCGATCGACCCGCGCGTATGCAAATCCATCACCATCAGCACGCTGCACGGCTGTCCGCCCGACGAGATCGAGCGCATCGCCACGTATCTGATCAACGAGAAGCACCTGAACACCTACATTAAATGCAATCCTACGCTGCTGGGCTACGAATTCGCGCGCAGCACCATGGACGAAATGGGCTACGATTACCTGGTGTTCGACGACCATCATTTTAAAAACGATTTGCAGTTTGAGGACGCCGTGCCCATGATGCGCCGCCTGCTTGCGCTGGCGCAGCAACAGGGCGTGGAGTTCGGCGTAAAATTGACCAACACCTTCCCGGTAAAAATCGCGCGCGGCGAACTGCCGGGCGGCGAAATGTACATGAGCGGCAAAAGCCTGTACCCGCTTTCCATCGCGCTGGCCGCGCGCATCGCGCGCACCTTTGAGGGGAAGATACGCATTTCCTATTCGGGCGGCGCGGATTATTTCAATATCGATCAGATTTACCGCGCGGGCATCTGGCCCATTACGCTGGCCACCACGCTGCTTAAGCCGGGCGGGTATAACCGCTTAAAGCCGATGGCCGAAAAGCTGTCCGCCCTGGAATACAAGCCCTTTGACGGCGTCAACGTACAGGCCGTAGAGCAGCTGGCGCAAAATGCGCGCAAGGATGTACACCACGTAAAACCGGTAAAACCCGTACCCGTGCGCACGCTGCCCAAACAGGTGCCGCTGATTGACTGCTTTACCGCGTCCTGCCGCGAAACGTGCCCCATCCATCAGGATATCCCCACCTACCTTAAGCTGGTTAACGAGGGCAAATATTTAGAGGCGCTTCGGGTAATTTGCGAAAAGAACCCGCTGCCCTTTATCACGGGCACCATCTGCTCGCATCGTTGCCAGACGGCTTGCACCCGCAATTTCTACGAGGAGCCTTTGGCCATACGCGCGGCCAAGCTGGTAGCCGCGCAAAACGCTTACGCGGATTACCTTGGGGAGCTTGCGCCCCGCAAAGCGCGCGACGAACGCGTGGCCGTGGTCGGCGGCGGCCCCGCGGGCAT
>CAWVLE010000011.1:0-4677 GCA_963929805.1 uncultured Eubacteriales bacterium
CCATAATCCGGGCGACATAGAGCGGCTGTGCGACAGCGTGTATGAAATGGACGACGGGCGGCTGGAACGGGTAAGCTAGAAAAGCGCCGCTTTAAGCGCGAAGATATCTGGCGGCGAGGACGAACAGGTAGATAAGGTTCTGCGCTGCCGGGATGTGGGACGGCGGGCGGCTTTGCCGTATCCTTAGCGCCGGAACCGGCGCGACGGGGGTTACGGCTTGCCGCCTGCCGGCGGAAAGATGGATCTGCGCACGCGCAGGAACAGCGTGCAGCACACGATGACGGAAATCACGTCTGAGAGGGGCTCGGCCCAGAAAATACCCATTACGCCCACCAGGCGCGGCAGTATCAGCGCCAGCGGGGTAAGCAGAACCACCTTGCGCATCATCGCCACAATCAACGACACCTTGGCCTGACCCAGCCCCACAAAAGAGGATTGTAGCGACATTTGCAGCCCGAATACGGTCATGCCCGCAAAATAGATGGGCAATACTTCGCCTACCAGTTCAATCAGCGCGGTCTCGTCGGTAAAAAGGCGCGCGAACATCGTGGGAAAGCAAATGGCGGTCAGCACAAATGCCAGGTTAAGGGTAAAGGATATGGCCGTCATGCGGCGTATGGTCGTTCGCACGCGGTCCAGCCTGTGCGCGCCATAGTTAAAGCTGATGATGGGCTGCACGCCCTGGGTAAAGCCCTGTACGGTAACCACGCACAATTGCATAACGCTTTGCATGATCGTCATGGCGCCTACATACATGTCGCCGCCATAAGTGCGCAGGCCGCTGTTAAACACCACGCTGATCAGGCTTTCGGTTGCCTGCATGATAAAGGGAGAAACGCCCAGCGCCGATATGCGGCCCACAATCTTCCAGTTTGGCCGGAAATAGCGGGCGCGCAGGCGTATCGCGCTTTTGTCCGAAAGCAGGTAGCCTACCACCCACGCGGCGCTGAGCGCCTGCGATAAAATGGTGGCGAGCGCCGCGCCCTTCACGCCCATGCCCAGCACGAAGATGAATATGGGATCGAGTATGATGTTGGTAATCGCGCCGATCAGCACCGAAAGCATGGCGACGGAGGCCTTGCCCTGGGAACTGATGAACATATTAAGCCCCAGCGCCGCCTGCACAAATACGGTGCCGATCAGATAGATGGAAAGATAATCGTCGGCGTAGCCGATGGTATCCGCGCTCGCGCCAAAGGCGAATAGCATCGGGCGCTTAAAGATGAAAAATACCGCGGTCAGCACCACCGAAAACACCGCCAGCATCATGGCGCTGGTGCCCATGATGCGCTCCGCCTCTTCGCGACTGCCCCGGCCCAGCTGTATGGCCGCCAGCGGCGCGCCGCCCGACCCGGCAAAGGCGCTGAACGCCGTGATAATCATCAGGATAGGGAAGCAAAGCCCTACGCCGGTTAGCGCCAGCGCGCCGGCTTCTTCTATGTGGCCGATGTAAATGCGGTCCACCATGTTGTACAGAATGTTGATCACCTGGGCGACGATGGATGGAATGGCCAATTTTACCATCAAACGCCCAATCGGTTCGGTACCCATGCGCGATTCGCTTTGCATAACCCATCGCTCTCCGTTACTATTACTTCTTTGTATACCATAACGCGCCGCGCCGCGTTTTTCTAGCAAGACATCATTAAGCGCGTGAAAAACCGGCGCCACAATTGACGCCGGTTTTAAAATGACTTACAGCGCGATCAATCAGCTTTTTCCAAACAGCTGGGTGGAATCGCCCACAGGCCAGATCTGCACGCGCGGGATATCGGTGATCGGCGATACGCCCGGCTGCGCGTTGTACTTGGCGCATTCCTGATTGACCATCTTCTGGGTGTATGCCTGCGCCTCGGCAAAGGATACGCGGCCGTCGCCGTTTGTATCGGCCGGCAGCTTGCCCAGCAGGCGCGCGCTAAACTGATCGTAGCCGCCGCCGTAGACCATGTTCTTGGTCATCAGCATCCAGTTTCTGCCGGTGCTGTCGCTCATCGCCAGGCCGACCTGGCTTTCAGCCGCCGCGGTCAACACGTGGAACTTGTTGGAGCGCAGATCCTTGGCCGCGGTGGCAAAGGCCGAAATTACGTCGTCTGTAAAGCCCTTGGAGAAGTCTACCCCGCTCACCGGAGTGAGGACGCCGTTTTTGCTGATAAACCCGCCCGAATGGCAGCAATCCAGTATGACGTACACCGTGCCGGGTATCGCGCTTAAGTAGGATTGCAGCTGAGGCACGCTGACTACCGCGTTCATTCCGCCCGTCGAGGTATCGATGCCGCACAGGTAGGAGCGGTTGCCCGCGCTGTTGGAGGCCAGCAGCGCGCCATGGCCGGCATAGTAAAACAGCGTCACGTCGTCGTTCTCAATGCCCCAGGTGGTCAGACTGCTGAGCAGCGCGCGCATCTGTGCGCCGGTCTGGTTGGTATACATGCTGATGCGGCTGTAGGTTCTGCCGCCGTAACGCACGTTGGGCAGCAGCGCCTTAAGCGCGTTGGCCGACGGAATGGGCTGCTTAAGATCGTCGGAGGTTCCGTAATAGTCGCCGTTGACGATCATCAGCGCGCGATAGTCGCCGCCGTCCTGCTCGTAATAGGTTTTGGTGGCCTTTACCGTGACGGTGCAGGTGGCCTTTTTGCCGTTGGAGGCCTTTACGGTGATCTTCGCGGTGCCCTTTTTCTTCGCGGTAATTACGCCGGTGTATTTATCCACCGATGCCACGGAGGATTTGCTGGAAGAGAAGGTGAGCGTCTGGTTGGTGGCGTTGGAAGGTTTAACGCTGGCGGCAAGCGTATAGGCGGGGCAGTAGCCGCTTGGATCTACGTAGAGCGTTTTCTTTTTTGCGGCCAGCTGCACGCTGGTAACGGGCGTCGCCTTGACGGTATAGGATACCTTGGCGTAGGTGTGCTTGTAGATGGAACCGTTTTGGGTGTAATATACGTAGAACGGAATGGCGCCTTTGGAACCCACCGCGCCGGTAACCTTAAAGGTGATGTAGTAATACCGCCCGCTGCCATAGTGCTTTTGCAGCGTAACGTGGGTGGTATTGTAACTGAATTTCAGATAATCGTACAGCTGCGATTTGTTGGCCTTGAGCTTAATGGTAAAGGTCTGATCGCGCTTAAGCGACAGGCTTTTGCTGCTGATAACCGAAAGCGAGTAGCCCAAAAAAGAAGCCTTGGGCGTCAAGCCCGGACGGATTTCGTCAAAGCTTAGCGGATTATCCGACAGCGAAACTTCGACCGTTTCATCCTGCTGGGCTATGCTGTCCTGCGCGGCCGTTTCTTCCGCCAAACCGGTTATAGCGGTCACGCCAAACAGGGAAAACAGCAAACTTAATACCAGTACGACGCTTAACGCACGCCTCACAAAAATCTCCCCCTAAATTTTATAATCATGTCATTATAGCACGTAAAAACGCCAATATGCAAGTTTTGCCAGCATTTTACCTTGAATTTTACCCTTTATGCTTAGATTACACGCAATTTTTTCCAACCGCCGCGCAAGAAACGCCATGTGAAAATCAGCGCGCGCACTACCCAGTCGGCGTACATGGCGTACCACACGCCCAACACGCCCATGCCCATCGGCCCCACAAACAGGTAGCTCAGCGCCACCCGGCACAACCACATGGATATGACCGATACCAGCATGGTAAAGCGCACGTCGCCCGCCGCGCGCAAGGCGTTGGGCAGCGCAAAGGAGGGCGACCAGAACAGAATATTGTACAGCAACATGGAACGCAAAATGGCTGCGGCGATATCGATCGCGCCTTCGCTTAAATTAAACATGCCGGCCAGCGGCTCAGCCAGGAAAAATACCGCCGCTGAAACCACGGCCATCATGGCGAACGAGGCGGCGGTTAGCTTTTTGGCGTTCAGCTCCGCCTGGCCGGTCTCGCCGGCGCCCATGCACTGGCCCACAACCGTCACCAGCGCCAGCGAAATGGCGGCGCCCGGCAGCGTGGTAAAGCTGGAAACCGTGTTGGATATGGCGTTGGCCGCGATTGCCGCCGTGCCCAGCGCCGACACCAGGCCGAGCACCAGCAGCTTGCCTACCTGAAATATGCTGTTTTCCAATCCGGTGGGCACGCCGATGCGCAGTATACGCTTCACCATGCCGCCGTGCCATTCCCATTTAAACATGTCGTGTATGAATATCTTGTCGCTGGGCTTGCGCAGCATATACAAAAACACCGCGCTGCCGGCTATGCGGGAAAGCAGCGAGGAAAAGCCCGCGCCGCCTACGCCCCAACCAAACACGTAGATCGTAAGCGCGTTGCCCGCCACGTTCATGACGTTCATCAACAGGGAAACATACATGGTTATGCGGCTGTTGCCCATCGACCGGTACATCGCCGCTCCTGCGCTGTAAAGCGCAATAAATGGATAGGATATCGCCGACATCATAAAATAGGTCATCGCATCGCGCATGACTACATCTTCGATCTGGCCGAATATGCCGCGCAGTATGTGGCCGTTAAAGATCAGGCACACAACGCCCAACGCTGTTGCAATTAAAAGCGATGCGATAAGCAGCTGCTTTGCGGCGCTGCAGGCGTTGGATTGTTCCCTACGGCCCAGGTATTGCGCGGCAATTACCGCGCCGCCGGTCGCCAGCGCGGAAAACACGTTGTTGATGAGCACGTTTACATTGTCCACCAGCGAAACCGCGGATACCGCA
>CAWVLE010000012.1:0-3749 GCA_963929805.1 uncultured Eubacteriales bacterium
CTGCAACAAGATTTCCAAATACATGCTCAAAAACGGCTATGAGTGCCGCGTGATGGGCATTCCCAAGACCATCGACAACGACCTGGCCGGCACCGACCACTGCCCGGGCTTTGCCTCGGCCGCCAAGTACATCGCCACCTCGGTTATGGAAGTGTACCACGACGCGCGCGTGTACGACACCGGCATGGTTACCATCATCGAGTGCATGGGCCGTCACGCGGGCTGGCTGACCGCCGCCTCCGCGCTGGCCGCCGCCAAGGGCAACGGCCCGGATCTTATCTACCTGCCCGAGATCGATTTTGACATGGATAAATTCCTCGCCTCCGTCAAAGAGGTCTATGACCGCCAGAAAAAGTGCATCGTGTGCGTCAGCGAGGGCATTCACGACAAGGAAGGCGCTTTCATTACCGAGTACGCCAACAAGAACGCCGCCAAGGACGGTTTCGGCCACACCCAGCTGGGCGGCCTGGCCGCTTATCTGGCCAACGTGGTAAAGGAAGCCACCGGCGCCAAGGTGCGCGGCATTGAGCTGAGCCTTTTGCAGCGCTGCGCGGCCCACTGCGCTTCGGAAACCGACGTGCAGGAATCCTTCAGCGCCGGCAAGGCCGCGGTTGAAAACGCGGTAAACGGCGTGACCGACAAGATGGTCGGCTTTGAGCGCGCCTACGAGGACGGCAAGTATGTGTGCAAGATCAAGCTGTTCGATCTGTCCATCGTGGCCAACACCGAAAAGAAAGTGCCGCTGGAGTGGATCAACGAGACCGGCGACGGCCTTAAGCAGGCGTTTATCGATTACGCGCTGCCGCTGATCCAGGGCCAGCCCAAGATGACCTACGTGGACGGCCTGCCCCGCTTTGCGCATCTTAAAAAGGTAAAGGCCTAAACGCATTATTTCGCCGTGCGCGCGTTTTGCCGCACGGCTTATTTTTTCATCCGAAAGGAAACCGCGCCATGAAAAAAAGGTACGACGTGGCCGCCTACATCTGGCCGGCCTATACCGGCGACGAGCCGCGCGCGCGCATGTTCTGGCCCGAGGGCATGGGCGAATGGCAGTCGGTCAAAAACGCCGTGAAAAAACACCCCGCGCACACCTGGCCGCGCAGGCCGCTGTGGGGCTATGTAAACGAAGCCGACCCCTGGGTAATGGAAATGGAAATCGAGGCCGCGCTGGCCCACGGGGTAAACGTGTTTATCTACGACTGGTACTGGTACGACCGGCGTCCCTTTTTGGAAAACTGCTTAAACGACGGTTTTCTGCGGGCGCGCAATTGCGAAAAAATGAAGTTCTATCTCATGTGGGCCAATCACGACGCCATGCCGCTGTGGGATATACGCCTCTCACACGACGCCGGCACCGTTATCTGGCAGGGCGGCGTGGATATGGCGGAGTTTAAACGCCTGGCCGTCCGCCTAATCAAGCGCTATTTCCATCTGCCCAATTATTACCGCATAGACGGCAAGCCGGTATTTATGATTTACGACGTGCCGGGCTTTGTGCGGGGCCTGGGCGGCGCGGATATGGCGCGTCAGGCCATTGCGTGGCTTCGGGAAGAGGCCGCGCGCGAAGGGCTTAATGGGCTGCACCTGCAGTTTGCCATGTGGAGCGAGGGGCTAACCAACGTCACCGGCGTGGACGGCGGCCGCGACCTTTCCGCAAGGGACTTTGGCGAAAAGTTGGGCTTTGACAGCGCCACGCACTATCAATTTGTACACTTTACCGACATGAACCGGCCCTATGGGCAGATTTTGGAAGACGTGCGTCTGGAGTGGGCAAAGCTGGACAGGCAGTTTGCCTTTCCCTATTTCCCCCACGTGAGCGTAGGCTGGGACAACAACCCCCGCTTCCGCGAAAGAATAGATATGGAAACGCGCGACAACACGCCCCAAAATTTTGAACGCGCGCTGCGCATGGCGCGCGATTACCTGGACGCGCACCCCGCCCAGCCGCCGCTCGTCACCCTGAACAGTTGGAACGAGTGGACCGAAACCAGCTATTTACAGCCCGACGGCCTTTACGGCTACGGCTATCTGGAGGCCGTGCGGCGCGTGTTCGCCCAGGCGGAATAGGCGCGCGTTTTACCGGGCGCGCCCCAGATAAATTAAAACAGCGCTTTTGCGGCGGCCCCGCCGGGAAGCGCTGTTTTTCGTTATCAATTTTGACGCCGCGCTTTAGCGCGCGCTTTCAAGCGAAAGATAGCCAAAATACCCGCTCTGATGAAAATCGGGCGCGGGCGTATCGACCGGGCTCCACGCGCCGAAATGCGGGTGAATGGTCTCGTCGCAGGTATAAAAATTTCCGCGCATGAGCGCGCCGGGTTCCAATTCGCGCCCGAAAAGCGCGCGTATCAGCGCAGAGGGCAGACGATAGGATACCGCCCACCACGCGCCCGCGTGCGCGCTTACCGCGATATCCATCCCCTCGGGCACGCGGTCCAGCACCAACCTGTCCGCGCGCCCCGCGCCCAGGCCGATGTGCGCCACGCCCGCCGCGTTTACCTCCACGTTGAGATACCGCGCGTCGTCCAAAAAGGGCCTGACGAAAAATTCCAGACAACTGTCGCGGCACACCGCGCCGCCGGTTCGCGTTTCCCGCGCGACGATCGTCTCCTCGCGCGCGGCCATAAGCACGTTAAGCCCCTGCGCGTTCCAGCCCACGCGCGCAAAGGCCTCGGGCCGGTACGCGCCGCCCCAGCAATAGCGGTCGATCCGCGCCTCCTCCAGCGCGGCGTACGCCCCGCTCAGGCGTTCGGGAAAAAACTCGCCCGAAAGCGATAGCGCGCCCACGCCGTCCTCCATTCGCTTTACCGCGTATTGCACGCTCATTTTCCCCCTTTACTTTTACGCGCGTAGCCGGGCGCGAAAATCGCCACCACAAGCCCTAAAAGCGATATCGCGGCGCACAGGTAAAAATTGGCGCTATAACCCCGAACCATATCGCCGCCCGCCGAAAAGCGCTCCACCACCCAGCCGGCCAGAAGCGGGCCCAGGAACATGCCCACGCCGTACACCGACTGGTAAAAGCCCATGGCCGCGCCGCGCTTTTCGTGCGGTATGTTTACAATCGCGCCCGACATGGTAAGCGGTATGATTAAGCCCATGCCCACGCCGAAAAGCGCCTGCACGGCATAGAGCGAAATAACGTCGCGCGCGTGGGCAAACAGCGCGCAACTGAGCGCGGTAATGATAAAGCCCAGGCACATTACGCATTTTTCCCCCAGATAGCGGGCCAGGGCGCCGCTGCTGAAGCGGGAAACGAGCGTATTGGGAATTAAATACATGGCCGCCAGCAGGCCCAATTGCGAGGTATGCATCCCCACCACATCGCTGGCCCAGTTAACCGTAAAGCCCAGCACCGTGCCCCAGCACGCAAAGTGAAATATGGTGGACAGCGCCGTGGCCGCAAGCAGCGATTGATCCTTGACGACGCTGCCCAGCGCGCGCAGCGTCAGCCGGTCGTCGGGCGCGGGCGCAGGCGTTTCCCGAACCCGCCACACCACGCCGATGCCGACGAGCCCCGCCAGCGCGCCCAGGTAAAACGCGGCCGGTTTGGACACGTTTTGCGCAAGGTACGCGCCCAGCAGCATGGCGATTACCTGAGAGCCGTACTGAAAAAAAGACAGCCTCCCCATCGCGGAAGACACCTGGCCCGGCGAAAAGCTGGCCGAATACAGCACCGAAAAGGCCACCCAGGCGGACGCGCCCACGCCGGAAAGCGCGCGAAAGACGAGCGCGCCCATGCTGGTGTTTAC
>CAWVLE010000013.1:0-12871 GCA_963929805.1 uncultured Eubacteriales bacterium
GTCTATTATATCACATTTTGCCATTTGAATGCGCCCGTACCGTGCGGAGTTATACTTCTATCCCTTTACCGCGCCCTGGGTAATTCCGCCGATAAAATAGCGCTGTAAAAAGGGAAACAATACCAAAATAGGAAGCATCGCTACAAAGGCGATCGCCATCCGGATGGAAACGGTGGGCAGTTTTCCCAAAAGCTCCGCGGAATTGCCAACCGTGCTGCTGCTCAGATATTGAATATCCGACACCACTTTATTGAGCAGGTTCTGAATACTGTAAAGCTTTTCGCCGTTTCGTCCGACCAGATAATAAAGCCCGTTTGTCCAATCGTTCCAATAGGTCAGCCCGGCAAACAGGCCCATGGTAACCACGATGGGCTTGCCAAGCGGCACGACAATTGTGGCAAATATTCTAAATTGGCCGGCCCCGTCTATTTCCGCCGCCTCCAGAAGCTCCGTGGGAATATTCGCGGAAAAGTAGCTTCGCATAAGCAGCACGTTCATTGTGTGCAGCATAAGCGAGGGCACAATTAAAGCCCAGATCGTGTTTTTAATATGAAAAAAATTGGTGTAGAGCAGATACGTGGGCACCAGGCCGCCGTTAAACAGCAGCGTGAAAAGCACATAAAATGAAAGAAAGCGGCGCGCGGGCAGATTTTTAAGCGAAAGCGGATAGGCCAACGCGGCCGACATCGTTACATTCAGCGTAGTGCCGATCAGCGTTACCAGAATCGTTACGCCATACGCTCTGAAAATCGTGTCTCCATTTGAAAGTATATATCGATACGCGTAAAGGCTGGTCTTTTCCGGCACAAACGAATATCCGTTAAGCACCAGCGTGCTTTCCTCCGTAATCGAGGACATAAACACCAGCAGGAAAGGCAAAAACGCCATTAGCGCCACCAGCACCATGCTGGCGTAAGCCGCCAGCGAGAATATCTTCTGATCTCGGGTCTTCATTGCTTTGCCTCCCCCCGTTAAAACAGCGCGCTGTCGCGGTCGATGCGGCGTACCAATAGGTTGCAGGCGATAATGAGCACAAAGCCCACAATCGACTGATAAAATCCGGCCGCCGACGCCATGCCTATGTTGCCCAGCGTAAGCAGGCTTCGATACACATAGGTGTCAATCGTATTGGTAACCTCGAAAAGCGGCCCGCTGTGCATGGGCACCTGGTAAAACAGGCCGAAATCCGAGTAAAATATACGGCCCACGTTCAATAGCGCCAGCGCGATAACCGACTGCTTCAAACACGGCAGAGTAACATAGCGAATCTGCTGCCATTTCGTGGCGCCGTCCAATATGGAAGCCTCGTAATAACTGGGGTCGATCGCGCTTATACCCGCGGTATACACCAGGCATCCATAGCCCAGGCTTTTCCATGTATTTACCACAATCAATATAAAGGGCCAGTTGCGCGGCTCGGTATACCAGGATACCGTCTCAAGCCCAAGCGCCGGCAGCACCGTATTGTTCATCATGCCCTTGTCAGGGTCCAGCAACGCATAGACGATATAACTGACAATGATGATGGACATCAAATTGGGCAGCAGCACCGCGCTTTGATAAAGCTTTTTCCCGGCCTTGCTCTTCATGTCGCTGATAAAAATGGCAAAGGCCACGCCCAACACCATATTAATCAAAATAAAGGCCAGGTTGTATAAAAGCGTATTGCGGGTTATCACAAACGCGTCCGAACTTCTGAACAGGAATTCAAAGTTTGACCAACCCGTCCAGGGGCTCTGCCATAACCCCACTGAAAAATTTACCTTTTTAAAGGCGATGAACAGGCCCAACATGGGTACATAGTTATTAAACAAAAGGTAAATCAGGCCGGGAGCCATCATCAAAAACAGCGGGCCCCACTTCTTCAGCCGCGTTTTTCTGTATTCGTATCTCCGCTCAGCTTTCAGCATCGTAATCCTCATTTCCCTTTAAATATCCGGCGGCGGCCCCCCAAAGAGACCGCCGCCGGCCGGTCAACGATTGGTTTTATTGCTCCTTGCCCGCAAGCCACGCGTCAAACTGCGCCTGCTTGGCGTCAATCAGTTCCTGAATGCCGTTCTGTTCCAATTCCGCGGCAAACTGCGGCAGGTATTCCTCGGGATCCACCGCGCCGGTGTCCAAAGAGTTCTTGTACTTATCTTTTACGTTGGTAAGAGCGGTAAGCACGTTTTCCAGTCCCTGCGGGTTAAAGGTGAAACCAAACGCTTTGGAACGCTGGCCTTCGGTATTAAACGCCTTGAGTTCCTCATACACGCCGGGTTCATATACGCCTTCCCATACCGAGGTAAGGAACTGGTTGGGCAAATTGTACGCAAACTGCGCATGATAGCCAACCGTTTCGCTGGTTACGCCTTCGGGGTAGTTAATTACGTTGTTCTCCTTGTCAACATACACGTAGTCGACGCCTTCCTGGCCCCAGTTGAGCAGTTGCAATACTTCGCTGCTGCCATACAGATAGTCCAATAGCTGCATGGCCTTCACCGGATCTTCGCTGTTGATCGGGATGCTCCAGTCTACCGAGCCGGTAGCGCCGGAAGTAGCCACATGTTCGCCCAGCAGCGCGTAAACCATTTCCTTGCCGCCAAAGCTCTTGGGCGAAATGGGGTGCCAGATCATGACCGCCGCAAAGTTGTCGCCCGCGCGGAAGGCGGATTCAAACGACACGGTGGAAGTGGCGGCGTCCTGATTAATATAGCCTTTGGTAAACCAGTCGTGCAGGATGTTAAGGGTATCGATATATTCCTGGCACTCGGTAATCGGAACGATTTGGGTGCTGTTCAGGCCGGTTTCAGGCAGCACGGCCAGTTCGTCGGTCATGGGGTCTACCAGACACAACCGCACGGCCGGCGGCTGATCCGAAGAAACGTGCAGCGGAGAGATGCCCGGCTCGTTCTGCTTAATGGTCTCAAATATGGGCCCCATGTCTTCCAGCGTTTTAATGCTGCTTACGTCGATATTATATTTGTCCACCAGGTCTTTACGCATCCCGATGCAGGGGATCGCGCCGATTTCATTTAAGCAGGTGACGCCGAAAATGAAGCCGCCGATATCGGCCGATTTATAGTATTCCTCGCCCAGCGTGGCCTTGATATTAACGCCGTACTGGTCCAGCATTTCGTCCAGGTTGATTAACTGGCCGTTAGATACATAGCCCAAAGCTTCTTCCTGGTTGGTCAGCATCAGGTCAAGCGGTTCGCCGCTGGTCAGCATCAGGCGCTTTTGCTCGCTCGCGCTGCCCCAGGGCATCACGACCAGGTCGATTTCCATGTTAAGATCCCTGCGCAGAATTTCATTAATCGCCTCTACAACCCGGTCATGCCCGTCCTGCTGTTCGCCGGTTATTACGATCGTAGCCAAATAGGGCTCTTCCTGCGCGTTGGCCGATACGGTTAACAGGGTAAAAGCCATCGCCAGAACAAGCATCAGGGAAAGCAGTCGCTTCATCCGGTATCACTCCTTTTAATTTATAACGGTCTTTTCGGCGCGGCCGGCGTCACAGCCGCCTTGGGGGCACAGTTTGCACCCCTGCCGGCGTAAACGCCCGGCCTGTATTCATTGAACGGTATCCTCAGCGCGCTAACATCATTATAGACGCGTCCCATTGCGCGTTCTATAACCCGATTGACCGAAAATATACCTGTTCCGATTTTTGAGGGCACGCCGCGCGCCTTTATTCGATTGTTTTTGGCAATCATTCCATAAAACATAGCCAATAATTTTCAACAGATATATCGTTTTGCAGAAAAATCAACCGATAAGTATAAATTGTTGTCACAATTGTTATAGATTATACCCTCCAATTAATCATACACTGATTACGTCGCACGTATTTAGACGCAAAAATACCTTTGGAGGTTTTCGCTATGGTTATACATGTTCCTATTTGCCACGCGCCCAATTATAAAAGAGAAAAGACCGTCTCCATTCTTGAGCGGCTTTTCTGGTCCGTACAGCCGCCCAAAGGCCTGATAAAGGGCGACTATTACCGCGAGGAAATGCGTTTTGGTTCGGGCGCAAACTATGATCCAGGCCATCTGGGCATTTTGGAGGTCGTCCACCGCGACGGGCGGCTGCAAATGGTAGAGTTTAACGAGCGCTGCAGCCCTACCTATTATGTAAATATGCAGCAGGATATGTCCAAGCGGCTGTCCAACTATTGTTTTTTCCAGGCCACCAAGGGCCGCACCGAAAAGACCGGCGCCGTGCTTGTGAACGGCTTGACCCATGTGGAAGAACAGATGATGGCCGAAAACCGCCTGACCGGGCCGTTCGACCTGGTTACCGGCGCCTCCAACAGCGTAAACCGGGCCATGCTTCCCCTGGCTGAGAAAATCGCCGGCCAGCTTGATAAGCCTTCGGGCAAGCTGTACTACGGCACCACGATCCAGGTAGAGCAGGGCGTAACCGGCCGGCTCCAAGTAGTCATTGAGAACGGCAAATATACGCGCTGCTTCTACGATGAAATATTTGCCGACCGTCCCGAAGAAATCGCCGATCCGGATTTGAAACGCTATTACCGCCAGTCCAAATATTTCGCGCCGGAATATATTTCCACCTGCGGATTGGGCTTTAACAAGTTCTCCGATTTGATCAACAAGATGGTCGTCGAGGAGCAGAGCCTTACCCATCTGCCCAACCTGATCTTTGATCCCTATCCCGCCGAAATGGGATGCTATCCCGAAATCGCGCGGCAACTGGAGGCCGAAATCCTGTCGGACGGCGCGATACATTCTTGAGCCGTATTCAGCTGGTCAGAAGCGAGGCGCGGCAGCTGCGCTTTATCGCCTACAATACGTTTTGCGAAATTGTACTGTGCGGCCAGACGGCGCCGCCCGGCCTGTGGGAAGGCGCGCTTGAAACCGCGCGGCGGGTACAGGCGCTTTTGGACGCATACGACGAAAAATCCGAACTGTCGGCTCTATGCGCCGCTGAACCCGGCCTGCCGCACACGGTAAGCGGCGAGCTGTTCTCGCTGCTGGAAATATTGTGCGCCGCCGGACAGGCCAGCGGCGGCGTGTTTGACATCACGCTGGGCGAGCTGTCCCGGTTATGGAATTTTACGGCCAGCGAGCCGGGTTGTCCCGCGCCCGAGCGTTTGGCGCTGGCCAGGGCCCGTACCGGCCTGGATCTGATTACGCTCGACCGCGCGCAGAAAACCGTTACCCTGAGCGCGAGGTTGCGTCTGGACGCGGGCGCGGCGGGCAAGGGCTATGCCGCCGGCCGGCTGGCCGCCTTTCTGCGCGGGCAGGGTGTGCGCAACGCCTGGGTCAATCTGGGGGGAAACCTGTATTTGCTTGGACCCGGGCCGCGAAACGGCCTGTGGGCCGTGGGCGTGCAGCAGCCTTGGGCACGGCGCGGCCTGACGTTGGGCACGCTGTGGTTAAAGGGCGATACCTCCGTATCTTCGTCGGGCGGTTACGACCGTTTCTTCGTCCAGCAGGAAAAAGTGTGGCATCACCTGCTGGATCCGCATACCGGCCGTCCGGCCGACAACGGCGCGCTGGGCTGCACCGTGGTATGCGCCGACGCGTTGCTGGGCGACGTGCTGTCTACCGTATTGTTTGTGGGCGGCGCGCAATGCCTGCGCCGTACGGCGGCCGCGCTCTGCCCCGATATCCCTGTGGGATACATATTGGCGCGCGACGATTTTTCCGCCGAAATTTCCCCCGAGCTTGAGGCGGTCTTTTCGCCCGCGAATTCGCGGCCTTGCGATACCTAGCGTCGGTTTACGACAATGCGCGCTCCCTTTGCATAATCAAAGGGAGCGCGCATTACTTATAGCTATACCTTCAACGATCCTACGGTTAGGCGCGCTCTAACGCGCAACCTCCTTGCCCTGAGGCGACAGGTCCATAAACCAGGTAAGTTCGCCGCGCCAGCCCAGCTTAACCGTGCCCAGCGAACCGTTGCGCTGTTTGGCGATGATAATTTCGGCGATGTTGCGCTGGGCGTCCGCCTCGTCGCCGTCCTTGCCGTAATAGTCTTCGCGGTGGATAAACATCACAACGTCCGCGTCCTGCTCAATGGCGCCCGAATCGCGTATATCGCTCAGCACCGGCCGGTGATCGGCGCGGCCGGTGGGCGCGCGCGAAAGCTGAGAAAGCGCGATAACCGGCACCTGCAATTCCTGTGCCAGGCCCTTAAGCGCGCGCGAAATGCTGGATACTTCCTCCTGCCGGGAGCCAAACCTGCCCGCGCCGCTCATCAGCTGAAGGTAATCGATCATAATCAGGTCCAGCCCGTTTTCCATTTGCAACCGGCGCGCTTTGGAGCGTATTTCCGGCACGGTTATGCCCGAGGTAGCGTCTATATGGATGTTGGCCTGGCCGATGACGCCCATGGCCTCGCACAGGCGCATCCATTCGTCCTCGGTCAATATGCCGCGGCGCACGTTTTGCATATCCACGCGCGCTTCGGTACACATCATGCGCATGGCCAGCTGTTCCGAAGGCATTTCCAACGAAAACACCGCCGATTTTACGCCCGCGCGGATGGACGCGTTTTCCACAATGTTCATGCCGAAACTGGTTTTGCCCATGGAGGGGCGCGCGGCGATCAGCACCAGTTCGCCCGGGTGCAGCCCGGTGGTCAAATCGTCCAGTTCCCGGTAACCGGTAGGCACGCCTTCTATACGTCCCTTATTCTGTACCAACCGGTCGATACGCTCGTAGGTATCGAGCAATATGGGCTGGATGGGCTTAAGCATTTCGCCGCCCTTGCGCATGGAGATATCGTAAATCAGCTTTTCAGACTGCGATAGAATGTCGCTGGTCTCCAGCTCGCCGGCATAGCTCATTTTGGAAATTTCGCCCGACGCGTCGATCAGCTTTCGCAGGGTGGATTTTTCATCCACAATGCGAATGTAAGCCGAGATGTTGGCGGCCGAAGGCACAAAACGAGAAAGCTCAATCAGGTAGCTTAACCCGCCCACGCCCTCCAGCCGTCCGCGACGCGTAAGCTCCTCGTCCAGCGTGACCAAATCCACCGGCCGGGTCTGATTGGCCAGATACGCCATGGCGGAAAATATTTCGCGGTGGGCCGGGTCGTAAAAGTCCTCCTCGTGAAGCAGTTCCAGCGCAAGCAGCGCGGCCTCGTGTGAAATGAGCATCGAGCCCAGCACGCTGCGCTCTGCCTCCGCATGGTGGGGCGGCACGCGCTCGCCCGGCAGGTTCCGCTCCATAACAGGCGCCTCCTTTACGGCCAGTTCTCCCCGGGTTTTACTTTTCCACGACCACGTTCAAAATCATGCGGGTGGATACGCCCGCCACCAGGCGTATGCTAAAGAGCACCTGCCCGGCCGCGCGGATGGGCTCGTCCAACTCGATTTTGCGCTTGTCCACCTCGATGCCGTGCTGCTGTTTAAGCGCCTCGGCAATTTCCGCGGAGGTGATCGAACCGTACAGCTTTCCGCCCTCGCCGCCGCGCGCCTTTACCACGACCACCTTGCCCTTAAGTTCGCGCGCTTTGGCCTCCGCCTCGGCGCGTTTTACGTCGTCGCGGTGCTGGGCCGCCGCCTTGCTCTTTTCAATGGCGTTAAGCGCTTCCGCCGTGGCCTCAATCGCGGCCTTGCGGGGCAGCAGAAAATTGCGCGCGAACCCGTCGCTCACTTCCAAAATCTGGTCCTTTTTTCCGGTCCCCTTGATGTCCTTTAGCAGAATGACCTTCATACTAATTATCCCCCTTGCCGCCGCGCCGCAGCGCGCGTTTTTTCATGTAAAGCGCGATCAGGCCCCTGGAGCCCAACAGCGCCGAATAAATGCCCGCGTAAAGCAGTATAAACTGGGCCAGTACCGCAAGCAATACGTACATCGCCAGCCGCTTGCCCGGGGACATGCCCGTCCTGCGCAAAACGCGCGCCGCCGCGCCCAGCCCCTGTATGATAAAGGCCGTTTCGGTCAGGCTGCTTACCACCAGATAAACCGAGTCGGCCCCCGCCATTCCAAAGGAAAAGGCCGCATAACTTACCAGCATGCACGCGGGCAACCCCACGACCATGCCCGGCGTCAGCCGCCAATTATGCAGATGCGCAAAGGGCACGGCCGGCTCGTCGCCCCGGCGCACGCACACGCGCGCAGACAGGCTGTAGCCCACAAGGCCGGTCATCAGGCAGGAATTAATCAGCAGCACGGGCAGTTCGCGCTTAAGCCGGCTTGACAGGCTCTGAAACAGCGTGTCCACCAGCATTTGTCTTTCCTCTTCGGTCAGAAAGACGCGGTTAAAGTCTATGCCGGTGCTGGTGCCAAACTGCCCAAGCCTGCCCAATTGCAAAAGAAACTGGTTTACCGAAAGGGGCGGCAGTTCGTCAACCGTGGCGTACAGCCCGTCTATCAACGCGTCCACCACGTCGCGCCCGGCCGCGTAGCGCGCCGCGCCCAGCACCGCGATAACCAGCGCCAATTGCACGCCCACCGACAGCGCAATGCCCCGGAAAAAGGGCGGACGCCGGTGAAGAATATACACCATTGCAAGCCCGCTGGCCAACAGCGCCACGCCTACCGCGCCCATCGCGGCCAGGTTGCCCCTTTCAAACAGCGTCGCCACGATGGGCATACCGGCGTAATACAGCGCGATGGGCATGCCCATATAGGTGAAAACCAGCGTGCCGGCCGCCAACAGCGCGCCGGCGACGGGCCCGGCCCACGCCCATAAAAGGGCGAGCGCCACGGGCGTCACCAGAAATACCGATGAAAAAATCAGCGTATAGGGCAGCGTCAGCACGCACAATACGGCCAAAACCGAACCGGCGACGACCCGCCCAACCGAGTATTTAGCCACGGGACCCTCCACAAAGCCAATTTAGGCAATATATTGTAGTATATCACATAAGTCAACTTTTTGCACGGCGTAAATTGCGCTTTTGTGTAAAAAGGCGCGTTTTCCTGAACGGATGGCCTTAAAGCGCGCCGCCCCGCAGTATGGACTCTATTAGCAGCAGCCGGTTGTACTTTGCGGTTCGGTCGGTGCGCGCGGGCGCGCCCGCCTTAATCTGCCCCGCGTTTAGCGCCACGGCGATATCGGCGATGGAGGTGTCTTCGGTTTCGCCGCTGCGATGGGATAGAATCGCGCGATACCCCGCCGATTGCGCGATATGCACGGCCTGAACCGTCTCGCTCAGCGTGCCGATCTGGTTGGGCTTTATCAGCGCGGCGTTGGCCGCGCGCGATTGTATGCCGCGCCGTATCCTGTCGGGGTTTGTGGTAAACAGGTCGTCGCCCACAATCTGTACGCGCCCCTCCAGCGCGTGGGTCAGCAGCGCGAAGGCTTCAAAATCGTCCTCCGCAAACGGGTCCTCGATCGAATCGATCGGGTAACGGCCGCACAAGGAAACGTACATTTTCATCAATTCGTCGCGGTCCATACGCGCGCCGCGCTTGGGCGGCACATACGCGTCTTCGCTTAACCAGCCCGTAGCCGCCACATCCAACGCGATGGTAACGTCTTCGCCCGGCCGGTATCCTGCCCGCTCGATTGCCTGGACGATCAGCCCGAGCGCCTCTTCGTCGCGCGCCAGGTTGGGCGCAAATCCGCCCTCGTCGCCCACCGCAGTCCCCATTGCGCGCGCGCCAAGCAGCTTGCCCAGCGCCTTATAGGTTTCCACGCACATGCCAAGCCCGCTTTCAAAGCTGTCCGCGCCCACCGGCCGGATCATAAATTCCTGTATATCCACGTTGTTGTCCGCGTGCGCGCCGCCGTTTAAAATATTCATCATGGGCACGGGCATTTCGCGCGCGGCCACGCCGCCCAGATAGCGAAACAATTCCTGGCCGGTTGCCCGCGCGGCCGCGTGGGCGCAGGCCAGCGACACGGCCAGCATGGCGTTCGCGCCCAACCGGCTCTTATCGCGCGTGCCGTCCAGCTCGATCATCGCGCCGTCCAGGCGATACTGGTCGAGCGCGTCCATGCCGCGCAGCAGGCGGCAGATTTCGCCGTTTACATGTTCTACGGCGCGCAGCACGCCCTTGCCGCCATAGGCCATGGCGCCGTCGCGCAATTCGCAGGCCTCGTGCGCGCCCGTAGACGCGCCCGACGGCACGCTGGCCACGCCGGTATAACCGCCGCTGAGCAAAACGCGCGCCTCCACGGTGGGCGTGCCGCGCGAATCCAGAATCTGGCGCGCGCTTACTTTTTCTATCAGATACCGCATAAAAAAGCCCCCTTTGCCTTTTGACATGATTCTTGGCAAAGCGGGCGATTTTATGCGGCGCGGCCTAACGAAATGGCGCAAGATCCGCGCGTATGAAGTAGCCGCGGTCGTGGCTGCACACCGGGCACACGCCCGGCGCCTCGGCGGCGGTATGTATGTGGCCGCAGTTCAGGCACATCCACGCGGTCTCTCCGTCCGCGGCGAACAGGCTGGAGGCCTCCATCAGGGATATAAACCTGTCAAAGCGTTCGCCGTGCGTCCTTTCAATTTGCGCGATCTGGGTAAACTTGCTTGCGATCTGGGCAAAGCCTTCTTCGTTTGCCACGCTGGCAAAGGCAGGATACACCACGTTGCTTTCCTCAAATTCGTTGTGCCGCGCTTCTTTAAGTATGCCCAGCGCGTCCTGCGCATTGTTGATAGGGCAGGTCATGTTAATGTCGATGTTTTCGCCCTGCTGGCCGTTTAGCAGGTTCCAGTAAATTTCCGCGTGCTCTTTTTCCTGCGCGGCGGTAAAGGTAAACGCGCGCTCGAGCAGGTTCAGTTTAAGCTGCCTGGCCTTGGCTGCGGCGAAGGTATAGCGGCTTACCGCCTGGCTCTCCCCCGCAAAGGCGCGCAGCAGGTTCAGCCGGGTCTGGCTGGCGGGAAAATTGACGTTCATATGGTTCCCTCCCGGATTTATGTTACGCGCATATTCTGCGCCGGGCCGCAGGCGTTTATGCGCGCTTTAGGGCCGGTCCGGCTGTTCCAACCCGGCGCATATGGCGCGTATCACGCTGCGCGGCATTTCGCTTAGCAATACGGCGGGCAGCTCGTCGGGTGAAAGCGCGTAATCCAACGTAGCCGCGCTTATCGCGCTTATGTCAAAAACGGGCGGCTGATAGGCGGCGTAGACCGAAAGCATCGGCGCGTTTTCGTCCGCGGCGGCGGCCTGCTCCGCAAAAAATCCCGCCACGTAGCCCATGGCGGCGGTTATCTCCGCGCTTTCGCCCACCGCGCGCTGCGACAGGCGGTTAAGCGTATCGCCGGCGCGTTCAAACCAGGCCGCGCACCGGCCCGCGTTCATGCTAAGCGTCAAGTCGGCCAGCGGCCAATCGGTATCGGGCGCAAGGCGAACCGCGATATACTCCATCAGCGCGCGCGCCTCAAGCTCGTCCCGTCCGGTTAGGCGCACGACGCCCTCCCCCATCAGCGAGGAGGACAGCAAAAGGCGCCCCTGCACGTCGTAAAGCGTGACGGAAAACGCCGCCTGCCCGTTGGCCTGCACCTGTACGCTCAGCGCCTCTCCCTCCGGCCAGGAGGCGTATTCCACCACCGGCTGGATCATTTGCGCCAGTTCGGATAGCCACCGGTCGAACGGCTCCGCCGCGAGCGCGCGCGCGTCCAATGTCAGGCTCAGCGCGACGCGGTACTGCATGTCCGCTTCCGAAGCAAAGGCCGCGGCGCAACAGACGCATACGAAAAGTATCCCAAAAAGGCAGATAAAGCGTTTCATACTCACAGGCAGCCCTCCTTACAAGGATACGGCTTCATCAAAAATGAAGTTGTATCCTATATGCAAAAAAAGAGGAGCGGATGCCGGCGCCGCCCGTGAAAATTGATCGTCAAAATAAGCGGTGAAAGCTTGCCACCGCCCGCCCGCGCGGGGCTTTCTAGGTTCATTTTCCCGATATAAACGCGCTGTTACGAATCATACGGCGGCGCGCCTTTATAGGGCGTCACGTCTAAAACGCTAAGCACGTCCCCATCCACGGTAAAGCCCACGTCGAACCCCGCAAAGGGCACGCCGTAGCGCCGCTGCGGCAATTCCTGGTAGGACGGCCTGGGGTCCTGCGCCAGCAAGGCCAAAAGCGCGGCGCGCGAGTTTTCGGGAATCTGGCTTAGCAATCGCTCGGGAAACTCCACCCGCAGCGCGTGGCCGGCCGCCGCGGCGGCAAACCCGCCCAGCGCCTCGGGATGGGCATCTATCGCGGGCAGATAGGGCTTAATATCGTATACCGGCGTGTTGTCCACCATGTCTACGCCGCTTATTAAAAGCACCGGGCCCAACCGCTCGCGCGCCTCTATCCCCTCCAGCCGCACCGAGGAAAGCCCGATCGGATTGGGCCGGAAGGGCGAGCGGGTGGCGAATACGCCCACGCGGCGGTTTCCGCCCAGGCGGGGCGGGCGCACGGTGGCCGACCATCCCTCGCGCACGGCCAGCGAAAACTGCCACAGCACCCATATGTGCGAAAATCCCTCCAGTCCGCGCAGGGCGTCCATATTGCGGTAGGGCGGTTCAAACACAATTTCTCCGCGCAGCCCCGCGACCAGCCCGCTTTGGCGCGGCACGCCAAACTTTGTGGGAAAATCGGTGCGCACACGCGCGATAATTTTCATAACCAAACCCCTTTCTATTGCATGCGCCGCGCAATGGCGCTATATCTTTTTCGCGGCCGATACGATCAGCTCTACCACGCCGTCCGCGCCAAAGCGGCGGGTGTCCAGGCACAAATCGTATGAGGCGGCCTCGCCCCACCGGCCTTCGGAAAGGCTGTTATAGTATTCGGCGCGTTCGCGGTCGGCCTTGCGCACCAGCGCGCGCGCCTTTTCCAGCGTCAGATCGTCGCGGCGCGCCACGCGCCGCGCGCGGTCCTCTACCGGCGCCGTCACAAATACGCGCAGCAGGTTTTCCCGGCTGGACAGCACCTGATCGGCGCGCCGCCCCACGATCACGCAACCGCCCGCGCC
>CAWVLE010000014.1:0-5610 GCA_963929805.1 uncultured Eubacteriales bacterium
CACCAAGGACGCCGGGCGCATCGCCGGGCTGAACGTGGAGCGCATTATCAACGAACCGACCGCCGCCGCGCTGGCGTATGGGCTGGACAAAGGCGCGGCGCAGAAGATCATGGTGTACGACCTGGGCGGCGGCACGTTCGACGTATCGGTGCTGGAGATCGGCGCGGACGTAATCGAGGTGCTGGCCACGGCCGGCAACAACCGGCTGGGTGGCGACGACTTTGACGCCTGCATAACCGACTATCTGGTAAAGGAATTCCGCCGCGAAACCCGCCTGGACATCACGCGCGACGGCGCGGCCATGGGCCGCGTGCGCGAGGCGGCCGAAAAGGCCAAAATAGAATTAAGTTCGCTAATGTCCACGCAGGTAAACCTGCCCTTCCTGGCGGCCGGAAAGGACGGCCCAAAGCACATGGATGTGACGATTACCCGCGCCAAGTTTGACGAACTGACCCACCACCTGGTGCTCAAAACCATGGGCCCGGTGGACCAGGCGCTTTCGGACGCCGGCCTCACCCCCGCGCAAATCGACAAGGTGATTTTGGTGGGCGGCTCTACCCGCATCCCCGCGGTGCAGCAGGCGGTCAAGTCGCGCATGGGCAAGGAGCCCTTCAAGGGCATCAATCCGGACGAATGCGTCGCCATGGGCGCGTGCATACAGGGCGGCGTATTGAGCGGCGCCTTCAAAAGCCTGCTGCTTTTGGACGTGACGCCGCTTTCGCTGGGCGTGGAAACCGTGGGCGACACATTTTCCAAGATTATCGACCGCAATACTACCCTGCCCGCCGAACGGCGGCAGATTTATACCACCGCGGCCAATTTTCAGACCTCGGTGGAGATCAACGTTTTGCAGGGCGAACGCCCCATCGCCTCGGCCAACAAATCGCTGGGCCGGTTCCGGCTGGACGGCATACGGCGCGCGCCGCGCGGCGTGCCCCAGATCGAAGTGACGTTTTCCATTGACGCGAACGGCATCGTAAAGGTGACCGCCCGCGACATGGGCACCGGCCGCGCGCAGGATATCACCATTACCGGCTCTACCAATATGTCTCAGGCCGATATAGACCGGGCCATACGCGACGCCCAGGCCTACGCGCAACAGGACGCGCGCCGCAACGCCGAGGCCGCCGCGCGCAACCGGGCGGAGCAGCTGCTTTACGAGGCGGGCGCGCTGACAAAAAAGCTGGATAAACAGGAAAAGAACGCGCTGAACGAAAAACTTCGCCAGGTGGACAGGTGTATGCGCAGCAAGGATAACGCGTCGCTCGTACAGGCCTGCGACGAACTGGAATCCATGCTCTCCACGCTGCGCAGCGCGCATCCGGACGCGCAGGGCGATTCGGGCACGCAACCGGGCGATGGCACGCAACCGGGCGACGGGCAATCGGACGACGGCGCGGAACAGGCCTACTACGAAAAAAAGTAGACGGACGCCCAGGCAAAAGCCCCAAACGGCGCAAAGGCCGTTTGGGGCAATTCTGTTTTGACGCCGCCGGGCGGGTTAGTTTTTCAAACTGTTGAGCGGCGCGGGGATGCGCCCGCCGCGCGCGATGAAAGCGGCGCTGGAGAAAGGATGCACCCGCATGACGGGCGCGTGGCCCAGCAGCCCGCCAAACTCCACGTTGTCGCCTACGTCCTTTCCGGGCGCGGGGATGATGCGCACGGCGGTGGTCTTGTTGTTGATCATGCCGATGGCCGCCTCGTCGGCGATGATGGCGGAAATGGTTTCGGCCGGGGTATCGCCGGGCACGGCGATCATGTCCAGGCCGACCGAACAGACGCAGGTCATGGCCTCCAGCTTATCCAGCGTACGCGCGCCGCACTCGGCCGAGTGAATCATGCCGATATCCTCGCTGACCGGTATAAACGCGCCCGACAGCCCGCCCACGTGGGAAGAGGCCATGACGCCGCCCTTTTTAACCGCGTCGTTAAGCAGGGCCAGCGCGGCGGTGGAGCCGTGGGTGCCGCATTTTTCAAGGCCCATCTCTTCCAGAATGTGGGCGACCGAATCGCCCATTGCGGGCGTGGGGGCCAGCGAAAGGTCCACGATGCCAAAGGGCGCCTGTAGCCTGCGCGAAGCCTCGCGCGCCACCAGCTGGCCTACGCGGGTGATGCGGAAGGCGGTGCGCTTAATGGTTTCCGCCACGTTGTCAAAGGGCTGGCCGCGCACGCTTTCCAGCGCGTGACGCACCACGCCCGGGCCGCTTACGCCCACGCTGACCGCGCAATCGCCCTCGCCCGGCCCGTGAAACGCGCCGGCCATGAAGGGGTTATCCTCCACCGCGTTGGCGAACACCACCAGCTTGGCGCAGCCCAGCCCGCACGCGTCGCGGGTCGCCTCGGCGGTATCCTTAACCGCCTGGCCCATCAGGCGCACCGCGTCCATATCGATGCCCGCGCGGGTGGAGGCCACGTTTACCGACGCGCACATGAGCTGCGTCTCGCTCAGCGCCCATTTAAGCGAATGAATCAGCGCGCGGTCGGCGCCGGTCATTCCCTTTTGCACCAGCGCGGTATAGCCGCCGATAAAGTCCACGCCCATTTCGCGCGCCGCGCGGTCCAGCGCGTGGGCCACGGGCAGCGGGTCGCTTAGCGCGCCGGCTATCAGCGATACGGGCGTGACCGAAATGCGCTTGTTTACGATGGGCACGCCGAATTCGCGCTCTATTTCGCAACCCACCTTTACCAGGTCGCGCGCCTTGCGGGTGATTTTGTCGTATATCTTTTCGCACAGGCGGGCGGGATCGTCGCTCACGCAGTCAAAAAGCGATATGCCCATGGTAATCGTGCGCACGTCCAGCTTTTCGTCGTCGATCATGCGCAGCGTTTCAAGTACCTCGGAAGTGGTAATCATTTTAAATCCCCTCTGTCAGATTTGATGCATGGCCTCAAAAATTTCGCTGCGTTGCAGGCGAATCTGCATGCCCAGCGCCGCGCCTTCGCGCGCGAGCGCGTCGCTTAACTGGTCAAACGAGCAGGAGGGCCCGGAAACGTCCACCACCATCACCATGTTGAAATAACCGGAAAGCACCGTTTGCGAAATATCCAGTATGTTTACGTCATTTTCGTACAACACGCGGCTGACCGAGGCGATAATCCCCTTCCGGTCCAACCCCAGCACCGTAATGACCGCCTTTGACATTGCGCTCAAATTACACACCCCTCAAAAATTGATACTCTATATTATCATAATAAAGAAAAAAATCAAAGCGCGCGCGCGGGAATTTTCCGTGAGTTTTCGCCGCGCGAACCATTTTCATACACAAAACCGAAAATCCTGTGAATATTCTAATTAAGCTATTTACATTCCGCGCCTTTCGAGGTATATTTATAGTTACGAAGTGGTGTATTTCAGGAGGCTTTCTTATAATGTATTCTAAGCAGGATATACAAAACGCCGGCCAAAAAGTCAAAGGCGAACTGGCCATATCGCTTATCCTTTTGGCGCTGGGCGTCGCTTGCATCGTGGCCGGAATGATTATACGAAATAAAAATCTGGCAATCATCGGCGGCATCGCGGGTTCATGGCTGTTTTACACGCACTTGATGATTAAAACCATGCCCTGGGTGCGCTATAAACGCTTTTTAAACGACCTGACCAACGGGCTTTCGCACGAGACCGACGCCTGGTTCTGTTCCATGGACGAAGCGCCGCGCATGCTGGACGGGCTGGCCGTATACGATGTTACCGTCCGGGTAGGCGACGCGGAGGAGGACAGCCGGCTTTTTTACTGGGATGCCGACAAACCCCGGCCCGAGCTTAAGCCCGACGAGCGGGTCCATATCGTTTCCTTTGGCAAGTATATTACCCAATTGGACAAAATGTAATTTTTGCGTCCCCGTGCGGCCACCGGCAGCGGCCCGCCCGCCGGGGCAATAAAAGCGGCGGAGGATGGACGCTTGGAAAATATGCACGTCCTGGTCTGCGTGACCGGACAAAAATCCTGTGAAAGGCTGATCGTCGAAGGCGCGCGGCTGGCCGCCGAGCACGGCGGCGAACTTTCGGTGCTGCACGTGGCTACGCAGGGCGCGGCCATGCTGGGCTATACGGTAGAAGGCGACGCGCTGGAATACCTTTACAAAATTTCCTGCGACCATGGCGCGGATATGACCGTGGTGCGCTCGGACGCGCCCGCCGAAACCATTGCGGCGCAGGTGCGCAAAAAACAGGTCTCCGTCGTGGTGATGGGGCAGCCCCGCAACCGGGGCGGACGCGATTTTATGGCCGAATTGCGCGTCCACCTGCCCGACGTGCAGTTCCACGTCGTATACTCGGAAGAAGAATAATTTTTTACAGCCCGCGTACGCGTGAACTATACGCCATGTATGTCCGTCATAAATACGCTACGCTTAATCCACTTTTTTAATGAGGTGATTTGACTATGAATTTTAAAAGGAATTTGCTGCGGGTCTGCGCGTTTGCGCTAATGATCGCGCTGACCGTGACGGTGACGGGCATTGTGCCGGTTCTGCCCTTGATGGGCGCGCAGGATCAGGCGTCGAAGACGCGGGCGTTGGCCGAATCGGACGGGGACGCCGCGCTGGACGAGGAGCCGGCGGACGAGGACGGCGACGGCGTGGTGATGGAGCCGGACGAAGAGCTGGAATTTTTGGACGAGTTAATCGGCGAAATGGATATACCCGAGGACGCGCTGGAAGCGGTTAACGGTATGACCAATATACTGCTGATCGGCCTGGACGCACGCCCCAAAGAGACCACCGGCCGCAGCGACACCATGATACTGATGACGCTGGACGCGGAGCATGGCGCCATTAAGCTGACCAGCTTTATGCGCGACCTGTATGTGGAAATCCCCGGCCGCAAGAACAACCGCATGAACGCCGCCTACGTGTTCGGCGGGGCGGATCTGCTGAAAAAAACCATCAAGCAGAATTTCGGCATTGAAGTGGACTACTACGTGGCGGTCAATTTCTCCGTTCTGGCCGACGTCATCGATCAGATTGGCGGCCTGACCCTGACCGTGGAGGACAAATATGTAAAGCGCATTAACGCGGTAATTAAGCAGGACAACAAGGTGCTGGGCCTGGACGTGAACGACGGCTTGCTCAAAGAGGGCGGCGAGCAGACGCTGACCGGTAAACAGGCGCAGGCCTACGCCCGCTACCGCTACGGCACCAGCGACGGCGACTTTGGCCGCACCGTGCGCCAGCGCGAAGTCATACTTAAGGCGCTGGACAAGATAAAAAACATGTCGCTTATCTCGCTTGCCCAGCTGGCGCTGAACAACATGGATAAGGTGACGACCGATATGTCGCTGGCCGACATGCTGCGCCTGGCCCCTGCCGCGTTCCAGCTAAAAGACGCCGAGGTCCAGCAGCTGCGCATCCCCATCGACGGCGGCTATCAGAGCAAGACGGTGTCCGGCATGGCCGTGCTGGTGCCCAACCGCTCTAAAAACAAAAAGGCGCTTACCGAATTCCTGCTCGAGGAATAAAGCGCCTGACGCATGGGCTTGTCTAAGGACGCGCCGCGGGGAGAAAATCGCCGCGCGCGTCCTTTTTTCAGTGCGCCCGGCATGGGCAATAACTTGGTGGTGAAAGTCCACTACAGACTTGGCAGTAGGAACTGTTAGCCGAAGGCAAGGGTGT
>CAWVLE010000015.1:0-11640 GCA_963929805.1 uncultured Eubacteriales bacterium
CGTTTTGCGCGATAAAGGGATCGTTGTGCTCGCTGCCGCGCATGCGCGCGCCGTCAAAGCCGTCGCCAAATTCCACGCCTTTTACCGCGGGTATGCCAAACAGCGCGGCGGCCAGCCGGTTTTCCACCCCGCCGAACATGGGCTCCCCCACGCCCGCGCCCAGGCCAAGCGCGCAGCACTCGATCGTGCCGCCCACCGAATCGCCCTCGGCGCGCGCCGCCTCGATCTCGGCGCGCATGCGCGCGCCCGCCGCCGGGTCGATCACCGGGAAATCGCTCAGCCCGGGCTTTAGCAGCGCGTCCTTATCAATGTTGACCGGGTCAAAGCGCGCGTCGTTTTCCAATCCGACCGAGCTTAAATGCGCGCCTATCCAAACGCCGCGCCGGGAAAGGATTTGCAGCGCGATACCGCCCGCCACGCAAAGCGGGGCGGTGAGCCGCCCGGAAAAATGGCCGCCGCCGCGCAGGTCGGCCCATTGCCCGTCCCGCATGAGCGCCGCGTAATCGGCGTGCGCGGGGCGCGGCAGGCGCTTAAGCGCGTCGTAATCGGCCGAACGCGCGTTGGTGTTTTCGATCACGGCGCACAGCGGCGCGCCGCAGGTAAATCCGTCCACCAGGCCCGACAGGAACCGGGGCTCGTCCTTCTCGCGCCGCGGCGTGGACAGCGGGCTTTGCCCGGGCGCGCGCCGCGCCATAAAGCGCGAAAGCTGCTCAATATCTATACGCTCGCCCGCGCGCAGGCCGTCGATTACCACGCCAATCGCCTCGCCGTGCGATTGGCCGAACACCGTAAGGCGTATCTTTTCACCCATCGATGAGGACATGCGCCTCGCCTCCCAACTTGTTATAGTCCTCGAAAAACGCCGGATAGGATTTGCGCACCGCTTCCGCGCCGGAAATTTCCACCGGGCCCAGACAGGCAAGGGCCAGCACCGACGCGGCCATGACGATGCGGTGGTCGTTCTGGCCGTCCACCCGCCCGCCCGAAAGGCGCGCGCCCCCCTGTATCCACAGTTCGTCCTCCGTTTCCCGCACACGCGCGCCCACGGCGCGCAGCATGCGCGCGGTGCTGCTTATCCGGTCGCTTTCCTTAAGCCGCAACCGCGCGGCGTTTACCAGGCGCGTCTCTCCCTGCGCCGCGGCCGCCACCGCCGCCAACACCGGCGCCAGATCGGGAATATCGCCCATGTCGGCGCGTATGCCGCGCAGATTGCCCGGGCGCGCCCGCACCCAATCCGGCCCGCATTCCACCCGCGCGCCAAACGCGCAAAGCAGTCGCGCGATGGCGCGGTCGCGCTGGTTGGACCGCGCGTTAAGGCCGCGCACGGTCACATCCCCGCCCAGCGCGCCGGCCGATAGGAAAAAGGCGGCGTTAGACCAGTCGCCCTCAATCGCGACGCGCCCGGGCGAGGCGTAGCGCGCGTTCGCGTCTACCTCAAATCGCCCGCCCTGCCGCCTTACCTGAACGCCGAAGCGCGAAAGCGTGTCCACCGTCATATCCACGTATCCGGCCGAAACGAGCGGCCGCGTAAGCGAGACCACGCGCGGCGCGTCCACCAGCGGCAGGGAAAGCAGCAACCCGGAAATATACTGCGAGGAAACGTCGCCCGCGATTTCAAACGGCCCGCCGCTCAGGCCGCCCGCCGCCTCCACGGGCAGCCGCTCGCCCGAAAAGCGCGCGCCGTGCGCGCTTAAGCAGTTTATCAGCGGGCCCAGCGGCCGTTCGGGCAGCCTGCCCCGGCCCTCAAAGCGGGCCCGCTCCACCCGCGCGGCGGCCACCGGCAACAAAAAGCGCAGCGTGGAGCCGCTCTCCCCGCAGTCCAGAACGGCCCGGCAAACGCGCCCGGGCATGGGGTGGACGCACACATCGCCCCCGTCCCGCTCGATGCGCGCGCCCATGGCGCGCAAACAGGCGCAGGTGGCCTCGATGTCGTCGGAGGAAGCGTTCATCGCCAAACGCGCCGGCGCGTCGCACAGCGCCGCGGCGATCAGCGCGCGGTGCGCGTCCGATTTGGAGGCGATGGCCTCTATTTCGCCGCGCAACGCCCGGTTGCCCACGCGCGCCCTCATTGTTCCGCCTCCAGTCCGTCGCGGATAAAGCCGCGCAGTTCCTCAACCGGAAGCGTCATCAGCCGGGTATCGCCTACATCGCAGGGCACGGCCAGCGTAATCGAGCCGCCCTGCCGTTTTTTATCGGAAAGCGCGGCCTGATAAAGCTCCTCCGCGCCGTAGGGGCAATGGGTTTTAAGCCCCAGCGCGTCAAGCGCGCGCAGCATGCGCGCGGCCGCGTCGGGCGGGCACAGGCCGCGCGCGCGCGCGGCGCGCATGAACACCGCCATGCCGGCGGACACCGCCTGGCCGTGCGAGACGGAAAACCCGCTCAGCTTTTCCATCGCGTGGCCCACGGTATGGCCCAGGTTGAGCAGCTGACGGCGGCCCCGGTCAAATTCGTCCGCCGCCACGATTTCGCCCTTGATGCGCACGCAGCGCTCGACGATTAAGCCGGTTTCGCCCTGAAAGCCGCCCGAGGCGATTTTGTCAAAGAGCGCTCTGTCGCAAATGACGCCGTATTTGACGCTTTCGCTTACCCCGTCCAGATAGACCGGCCGCGGCAGCGTGTCAAAGCAGTTTGTATCCAGTATAACCCGCGCGGGCTGGTAAAAAGCGCCCACCAGGTTTTTGCCCTCCTCAATGTCGATGGCGGTTTTTCCGCCCACCGAGGAATCCACCGCCGCGAGCAGCGTGGTGGGGATCTGCACATAGCGCACCCCGCGCAGGTAACAGCTGGCGGCAAATCCGGCCAGATCGCCCGTCACCCCGCCGCCCAGCGCCACCACCAGATCCGACCGGGTAAAGCCGCGCCGGGCCAGAAAGCCCAACAGCCTTTCCAGCGTGCGAAAACTTTTGCTGTGCTCGCCCGCCTCAAAGACAAATTTTTCCACCCGGAATCCGGCCCGCTCGAGCGCGCGCCGCGTCTGCTGCGCGTAAAGCGCGTCTACGTTGTCGTCGGTTACCAGCGCCGCCGCGCCCGCGTCCGTCACTTCGCGGCACAATTCGCCCGCCCGGTCCAGCAGCCCGGCCCCGATCAGCACGTCGTAAGGCTTTCCCGCCTCGATTCTGACCCGGTTCATTCTCCGCCCACCTCCATTTTACGGATACGCCCCTCGCGCAGCAATTCGTAAAGCCCTTCGCGGTCGCCCGTGCGTATGGCCTGCGCGTAGGCGTTCAAGCGCCCGGCAAGCGAGGATACTTCGTCGGCCAGGTAATCGGCGTTATCCAAAAACAGCTCGGTCCACATCTCTTCATTTAAATAGGCCACGCGCGTCATATCGCGAAAACTGCCGGCCGAAAAGCCGCGGTGCCTGAGCGCGGAGGGCGCCTTGACGTAGGCGCTGGAGAGCACGTGGGCCAGCTGCGAGGTATAGGCGATGATATGGTCGTGTTCCTCGCTGGTGCTTAGCGTCACGCCCGCAAACCCCATATCGCGCGAAAGCGCCTTGAGCTTCTCAAGCGCCTGTTCGCGCGCGCCCTGGCCGGGCGTCACGATCAGCGACGCGCCCACGAACAGGTCGGGACCGGCCGCGTCAAAGCCGGATTTTTCGCGCCCGGCCATGGGATGCGCGCCGATGTAGTCAAAGCCGTATTCGCGCGCGAGCGGCTCCAGTTCCCGGGTAACCGCGCGCTTTACGCCGCAAAAGTCGGTGACCAGCGCGCCGCTGGGCAGATACGGCGCCGCGTCGCGGGCGTATTCTACGCACCTTTTCGGGTAAAGCGCCAGCACCAGTATATCCAGCGCGCCCAACGCGTCGCGGGTAAGTTCGCCGTCAATCGCGCCCGCCTTAAGCGCGCGCTCAATTACCGGGCGGCTTATGTCAAAGCCCAGCACGCGGTGCGGCGCGCGCTTTTTTATCGCTTTGGCCGTGCTGCCGCCGATCAGGCCCAGGCCTACGATGCCGATGTTCATTTTGCCTTTTCCCCCTTTAACGCCGGTAATACCACCGCGCGTTCCTTACGCGCTCAGCGCGCCCAACACGCGGTCCACCCGCTTTTTCAGCGCGTCGAAGGCGTCCGGGGTAAGCGACTGCGCGCCGTCGCACAGCGCGTGGGCCGGGTCGTTGTGTACCTCGATAATCAGCCCGTCCGCGCCCGCCGCGGCCGCCGCCAGCGCCATGGGCGCGACCAGGTTGGCGCGGCCGGTGCCGTGGCTGGGATCGACGATGACCGGCAGGTGGGACAGCGACTTGAGCACCGGCACCGCCGATATATCCAGCGTGTTGCGGGTATAGGTCTCGAAGGTGCGCATGCCGCGCTCGCACAAAATTACGCGCTCGTTGCCGCCCGCCATTATGTATTCCGCGCTCATGAGCAGTTCCTCAAAGGTGCTCATCAGGCCGCGCTTTAGCAGGATGGGCTTATCGGTTTTGCCCAGTTCCTTTAGCATTTCAAAGTTTTGCATATTGCGCGCGCCCACCTGGATTACGTCCACCTCGTCAAACAGTTCCAGCTGGGAAATATCCATGATTTCGGTTACAATGGGCAGGCCGGTTTCGCGCTTGGCCTCCATAAGCAGGCGAATGCCCTGCTCGCGCAGGCCCTGGAAGGAATAGGGCGAGGTGCGCGGCTTGAAAGCGCCGCCGCGCAGCATGCCCGCGCCCGCCGCCTTGACCCGCCTGGCCACGGCGATGATCTGCTCCTCGTTTTCCACGCTGCACGGGCCGGCGATGGTGAGAAAATTTCCGCCGCCGATCTTTGCGCCGCCCACTTCGATCACCGTATCCATGGGATGGAACTTGCGGTTGGCGTTTTTATAGGGCTCCTGTATGCGCTTTACGTCCTCCACAATTTCCAGCGCGCTTATCAAATCCATATCGATTTTGCTGGTGTCGCCCACCAGGCCCAGCACGGTCTGCATTTCGCCCAGGCTCTGGTGTACCTCCACGCCAAAATGCGTAAGCCACTTAATCAGGTTCTGGGTTTGTTCGGGCGCGGTATCCTTTTTAATCAGCACAATCATTTTAATTGCCACCCTTCATGCAAAATTGGTCTCGTCCGGGGCCGGACCGGCAACAAAAAACCCCCGCAGCGTGGTCCGCTGCGGGGGTGATCCTTTCACCTGTCGCCCTGTCAGGAACGGCTCATCGCGCCGTTTCCGTTTGCAGCCAAACCACAAAAAGCCTTGTACCAAAAGTATACAAAGCTAAAGTAAAAGTAATAGGCCGCATTGGAAAACGTGCGCTTCATGGGTTGTCTCCTCTTTCGGATGATGTGCAAATAATAGCACAACCCAGCCCGGTTGTAAAGCGGTCGCGGCGGTTTTCAACAAGAAATTCATATTTTGCGCGTGTACGCGCCGCCGCCCGGGCGTTATAATGGTTGCGAGGTGATTGCATAAATGAAGCTTATTATCGCTTCCGACCTGCACGGCTCCGCGCTATACACCAGGCGCCTGCTAAACGCCTGCGAACGCGAAGGGGCGGATAAAATCCTGCTGCTGGGCGATCTGCTCTATCACGGCCCCCGCAACGACCTGCCCGAAGGCTACGCGCCCAAACAGGTCGCGCCCATGCTCAACGGCGTGCGCAACCAACTGTTGTGCGTGCGCGGAAACTGCGACAGCGAAGTGGACCAGATGGTGCTTGACTTTCCCATGATGGCCCAGCAGGCCATTGTGTATTGGGAAGATCTTACGCTCGTGGCCGTGCACGGCCATACGCTCGGGCCGGACAATCCCCCGCCCATGCCCGCGGACGGCGTGCTTATCAGCGGCCACACCCACGTGCCCGCCTTCGACCGCTCGCGCGGGTTTATATGCGCAAATCCCGGCTCGGTCTCCATTCCAAAATCGGGCAGCGAACGCGGTTATATGGTTTTGCGCGCGCGCCAACTGACCCACCGCGCTCTGGACGGCGGCACCATCGCCGAATTTTGCCTGTAAAGCCCAATTTTGCCGCGCGCAGGCGCCATTAGTTGTTCTCACGCGGCGCAATATGTGTTATAATAATTTGTAGAATGTGTTGCGCCGTAATTTTTTATCGATAATTTAATATCGATATTCCGCATATATATTTGTCACGGCGAACGATTGGTGGTATAATATCCGCGTAAAAAACAGACGGTCCGCGCGCGGGCCGCAACCGGGCGGGGTGGTGCAATTGACCGGCCATGGAGTTTCGCGGCAGACGCTCAGACGGCTGCCGTTGTATCTGAGCTATTTAAAATCGCTAAGCGAGGACGCGCCCGACAACGTGTCTTCCACCGGCATCGCCGAGGCGTTGGGGTTAAACCCCGTTCAGGTGCGCAAGGATCTGGCGTCGGTGGCCTCGGGCGGGCGGCCGCGCATCGGCTACATCACGCGCGAATTAATCGAAGACATCGAAGCGTTCATGGGGTACAGCGTGATGGACAACGCGGTGATCGTGGGCGCGGGCCGGTTGGGCAAAGCCTTTTTAAGCTACGAAGGGTTTACAAATTACGGGCTGAACATACTGGCGGCCTTTGACGCGGACGAGCGCGTAATGGGCATGGAGGGCGAAAAGCGCATTTTGCCCATGGATCAGTTAAAGGAATTTTGCCAGCGCATGGACGTGCGCATCGGCATCATTACGGTGCCCGCCTGCGCCGCCCAGCAGGTGTGCGACCTGCTGGTGGATTCGGGCATGCTGGCCATATGGAATTTCGCGCCCGTGCGGTTGACCGCGCCCAGCCATATACTGGTGCAAAACGAAAACATGGCTTCGTCCCTGGCGCTGCTTTCCCAGCACCTGGCCGCGCGCCTCTATAAATAGACAAACCTGTCCAACGCCCCGGCCGGGGCGTGGGCGTATGTATAACGACAATTGAGGAGGAAATCCCACATGAAGGTTACCATTTGCATCGGAAGCTCCTGCCATCTTAAGGGTTCGCGTCAGATTGTCGAGCGCCTGACCAAGCTGGTCAACGACAACGGCCTGTCCGACCAGGTGGAGCTGGCCGGAAAATTCTGCATGGGCAATTGCGCCAACGGCGTGTGCCTGGATATCGACGGCGAAAACTATTCGCTCAAGCCGGACGATACCGACACTTTTTTCAACAACGAAATTCTTGCCCGCGTAGGCAAGGCCTGATTACGCGTGGACGGGAGGTTATGACATGGGTGAAATCATCCGTCTGAAGGAGTCCAACTGTAAAGACTGTTACAAGTGCATACGCCACTGCCCGGTCAAGGCGATCAGCTTTGCCGACAACCAGGCCCACATCATCACCGACGAGTGTATTTTGTGCGGCATGTGCTTTGTGGTGTGCCCGCAAAACGCCAAGGAAATACGCGAAGACCTTGCCTCCGTAAAAGAGGCGGTGCGCGCAGGCCGCGAGGTATACGCCTCGGTCGCGCCTTCCTTTATCGCCGATTTCGATTTGGACGGTTTTGAGGACATGGCCGCGCTGCTTAAGAAGCTGGGCTTTACCGGCGCGGAGGAAACCGCCGTGGGCGCGGAGATGGTTTCTCGCCGCTACGAGGAGCTGCTCCAATCGGGCAAATATCCCGCGCTGATTTCCAGCTGCTGTCCCTCGATTAACCTGCTGATCCAAAAATATTACCCCGACCTGCTTGGCCGCCTGGCCCCCGTGCTCACCCCCATGCAGGCCCATTGCAAAACCATTAAAAAGCAACACCCGGGCGCCTACACCGTCTTTATCGGGCCGTGCATTTCCAAAAAGGACGAATCCGATCATTCCGATTATACCGACGCGGCGCTCACCTTTGACGAACTGCGCGAATGGCTAAACGCCGAGGGCATGTCGGTCAGCCGGCGCGCGGAAGACGCGCAGCCCGGCAAGCGTTCGCGCTTTTACCCCACCAGCGGCGGCATACTAAAATCCATGGACATGCCCGAGGGCTACGTGGGGGTCGCCATCGACGGGGTGGAAAATTGCATGGGCGTGCTTAAGGAGCTGCAGGAAGGCACGCTGAAAAACGTATTCATTGAAATGAGCGCCTGCGAGGGCAGCTGCATAAGCGGCCCGTGCATCCGCGACCATCACATAAGCCGCCTGGGCGGCGCGCTGGAAGTGGCGCGCTTTGCCGGCAAGGAGGATTTTGGCGTCAAGGCGCCGGACGAGCTGAAGGAAGACTTTTCCTTCAAGGGGCTGCGCCGCGTGCAGCCGGGCGCCGAGGCCATACAGGCCGTGCTGGACAAGATGGGCAAGCGCACCCCCGACAAGGAGCTCAACTGCGGCTGCTGCGGATACAATACCTGCCGTGAAAAGGCGATCGCCGTGTGCCAGGGCAAGGCCGAAATCGAGATGTGCCTGCCCTTCCTGAAGGAAAAGGCCGAGTCCTTCTCCGACAAGATTATAAACAACACGCCCAACGCCATCTTTGTGCTTAACGAGGATCTGGAAGTGCAGCAGATTAACCACGCGGCGCTTAAGATGTTCAAGCTGCACTCGCCCGACGATATTTTGCATTCGCCCATCGTGCGCCTGCTCAACCCCACCGATTACATGAACGTGGCGCTGACCGGCAAGAGCATTATGAGCAAGTGCCATTACGTGGCCGAGTACAAGATTTTTGTGGAGGAAACCATCGTATTTGACAAGCAGTATCGGATTTTGATCTGCATCATGCGCGACGTGACCGAACGCGAAAAGCTTAAGAACGAGGATCTGGAGCTGCGCCGTCAGACCATTGAGGTAACCGACAAGGTAATCGACAAGCAGATGCGCGTCGCGCAAGAAATCGCTTCTCTGCTTGGCGAGACCACAGCCGAAACCAAAATCGCGCTGACCAAATTAAAGGATGCGATTGAGCATGAATAATCTGTGTACCGATACCGGCTATCTTAGCGTAAACAAACACGGCGAACAGCTGTGCGGCGACCGTGTGCAAATCGTGGGCGCGGGCGAGGATACCACCATTTTGGTATTGGCCGACGGGCTGGGCAGCGGCGTTAAGGCAAACATCCTTTCCACCCTGACCAGCAAAATCCTCTCCACCATGATCGCGGGCGGCATGCCCATTGAAAGCTGCGTGGACACCATCGCCAGCACGCTGCCCGTGTGCTCGGTGCGCAAGGTGGCCTATTCCACCTTTTCCATCGTCATTATCCGCAACAACGAGCAGGCCGAGCTGATCCAGTACGACAACCCGCAGACCGTCGTGCTGCGCAACGGCGTCAACTGGGATTACCCCTACTCCACGCGCGTGATTTCGGGCAAAAGCATCATCGAAAGCCACTTCCCAGTGGAAGAGGGCGACGTGATCATCGCCATGAGCGACGGCGCGATTTACGCGGGCATCGGCAACGAGCTAAATTACGGCTGGCAGCGCGAAAACATCATCGCGTTTGCCGAGGCCAATTACCTGCCCACCAGTTCGGCCAAATACATCGCCTCCAACATCGTAGAGGAGTGCAACCGCCTTTACGGCGGCGAGCCGGGCGACGATACCACCGTTGCGGCGGTGCGCATACGCAAGCGCCATCCGGTCAACCTGGTCATCGGCCCGCCCTCCACGCGCGACCAGGATACCAAAATGATGAACCTGTTCTTTGCCAAAGAGGGCGAAAAGATCGTGTGCGGCGGCACCACTTCGTCCCTGGCGGCCCGGTATCTGGGCAAAGAGCTGAAATCCACGCTGGATTACCTGGATCCGGAGATTCCCCCCATCAGCAAAATCGATGGCGTGGATCTGGTCACCGAGGGCGTGGTCACCATTTCGCGCGTGCTCAAGTACGCGCAGGGGTATCTGGACGGCACCGATCTGCAGGCCAGCTGGACCAACGGGCGCGACGGCGCTTCGCTGATCGCCCAGAAGCTGTTTGAGGACGCGACCGACATCAATTTCTTCGTGGGCAAGGCCATCAACCCCGCCCACCAGAACCCCAATTTGCCCATTACCTTCGGCATCAAGATCCAACTGATTGAGAATCTGGCCAAATGCCTGGAAAAGATGGGCAAGAACATCAAGGTGAGCTATTTCTAAAGCGGCAACGGAAGGGGCAGGATCATGCGTATTTTCGATACGGACGTACAAAAGCTAAAATATGAGGTGCTGCGCGAAGTGGCGCGTTTTGCCTACGACGACCGGCTGGACGAAGCGCCCTTCCTCATCCCCAAGATCATATCGCCCGGTCCCAAACCCACAATGCGCTGCTGCATCTATAAGGAGCGCGCCATTGCGGGCGCACGCGTACACATGGCCATGGGCGGCTATCGCGACAACCCCAACGTAATTGAGGTAATAACCATCGCCTGCGACGAATGCCCGGTCAGTTCCTACGAAGTAAGCAGCGCCTGCCGCGGCTGCATCGCCCACCGCTGCGCTTCGGTGTGCCCTGCCGGCGCGATCAGTTTTGACCAGCATCAAAAGGCGCATATCGACCCCAACAAATGCAAACAGTGCGGACGCTGCGCTTCGGTGTGCCCCTACAGCGCCATTCGCAACAGCCGCCGTCCCTGTGAAAACGCCTGCAAGGTAAAGGCCATCAGCATGGACGAGAACAAGGTGGCCACCATTGACAATAACAAGTGCATTGCCTGCGGCGCGTGCGTGTACCAGTGCCCCTTTGGCGCAATTACCGATAAATCCTACATTCTGGACGCCATACGCCTTATCAAGCAGAGCAACGACAACGCCAATTACAAGGTGTACGCCATCGTCGCGCCTTCCATATCCAGCCAGTTCCGCTACGCCAAGCTGGGCCAGGTGATTACCGCGCTGAAAAAGCTGGGCTTTTACAGCGTGATCGAGGCCGCGCTGGGCGCGGACATGGTGGCCTATGCCGAGGCCCGGGAACTGATGGAAAAGGGGTTCCTGACCAGCTCCTGCTGCCCGGCCTTTGTGGATTACATACACAAGAATTTCCCCACGCTGGTTGAGCACATATCGCACAACCTGTCGCCCATGGCCACGCTGGCCCAGTATATCAAGCAATCCGACCCGCAGGCAAAAGTGGTGTTCATCGGGCCGTGTACGGCCAAAAAGATGGAGGCGCAGAAGGAAAACGTCAAGCCGCTGGTGGACGTGGTGCTCACCTTTGAGGAGCTTCAGGCGCTTATCGACAGCCGCGACTTTGACGTGACCAAGCTGGAAGAGGACGTGCTGGACAACGCCTCGTTCTACGGGCGCATTTTTGCGCGCAGCGGCGGGTTGACCGACGCGGTGGCGCAGGCGGTAAAGGAGCACGGGCGCGAGGATTTCGCGGTAAAGAGCGCGGTATGCGACGGCATAGAGGCCTGCCGCATGGCGCTTCTCAAGGCCTCGCGCGGCGCGCTGAGCGAGAATTTTATCGAGGGCATGGCCTGCGTAGGCGGCTGTATCGGCGGCGCGGGCTGCCTGACCCACGGGCCCAAGGATAAGTCCGAAGTGGACAAATACGGCATGGAGGCCTACGAAAAGACCATTCGCGACGCGATCGGCATTTTGGGTATGGGCGAGTAAATTTGCCCGTAAAGCGGCGCAATAGCGCCGCTTCAGTGTGTCGAAAAAGTCCGCCTGCGGCGTCCATTGTCGAGTGAAAAGCGCTGTGTCCCTCTCGCCCCTTGCGGGGCTCCCGGGCGGGAAACAGCGTAGGGAAGCCTTGCTGCGCAAGGCGCACGAATCCGCCGCGCATGTCGCCGGATTCGATTAGAACTTGGAGGGCTTCGGCCCTCCAAACCACCC
>CAWVLE010000016.1:0-4705 GCA_963929805.1 uncultured Eubacteriales bacterium
GCATTTCGGTCTGCTCATACAGCACCAGCGCGTCGATAATTTCATCCAGATCGCCGTTTATAATTTCGTTTAACCGGTAAAGGGTCAACCCGATGCGATGATCGGTAACGCGGCCCTGCGGGAAATTGTAGGTGCGGATGCGTTCGCTGCGGTCGCCTGTCCCCACATGAGCGCGCCGCTCGGAAGAATACTCGTTTTGCGCCTGTTCCCGCTCCAGTTCGTATAATCGCGACCTGAGCACGCGCATGGCCTTTTCCCTGTTTTGAATCTGCGAGCGCTGGTCCTGGCTGGTTACCACCAACCCCGTAGGGATGTGCGTAATGCGCACGGCCGAGTCGGTGCGGTTTACGTGCTGCCCGCCCGCGCCCGACGCGCGGTAGGTGTCGATGCGCAGGTCGCTGGGATTGATCGTGATCTCCACGTCCTCCGCTTCGGGCAACACGGCCACGGTGGCCGTGGACGTATGGATGCGCCCGCCCGATTCGGTCACCGGCACGCGCTGCACGCGATGCACGCCGCTTTCGTATTTTAACCGGCTGAACACGCCCTTGCCCGAAATCATCATCACGGCTTCCTTTACGCCGCCCAACTCGGTGCCGCCACCGTCGTCTACCTCCACCGTCCAGCCGTGCGATTCGGCGTAATGGGTATACATGCGCACAAGTTCCGCGCCAAAGAGCGCGGCCTCCTCGCCGCCCGCGCCCGCGCGCACCTCCAGCACCGCGTTTCGATAGTCGTCCGGATCCTTGGGCAAAAGCAGCACGCGCGCCTGGGCCGTGCGTTCATCCAGCAGGGCCTCCAGCCGCTCCAGTTCCTCGCGCGCCATATCCTGCATGTCAGGCGCGTCCATCAGTTCGCGCGCGCCCTCGATCTCCTCCATCAGCTTTCTATATTCGCTGGCAAAGCCGGCCAATTCGCTCAGCTCGCTGTGTTCGCGCATCAGCTTTTGGAACAGCGCGCCGTCCGCGATGACCTCGGGAAGCGTGATGCGGATGGAGATTTCCTCATACCGGCCCTCAATGGCCTCCAACTGGCGCATGATGCGCGCGCGTTCGTTATAGGAAGCATTGTCCTGCAAAGCCTTACACCGTCCTTTTAAATAGTTGCACCACGCGCTCTATGCCGTTTAAATCGCGCGCGATCTCAAGCCGGGCGTCCGGAAGGGCCGCCTCAAACAGCGCGGCCACGCGGCGCGACTGACCCGCGCCCACCTCGGCCATCAGCGCGCCGCCCGGCGACAGGCGCGCGCCGGCCTCGCAGGCAATGCGCCTGTAAAAGTCCAGCCCGTCGGCGCCGCCTCGAAGCGCCAGGGCCGGCTCCCACCGCACTTCCCGTTGCAGCGTTTCCATCTCCGCGTCGGAAATATAGGGCGGGTTGGTCACGATCAGGTCAAAACGCGCGTCCGGTAGCGGCGCGAACAGATCGCCCTGGTAAAAGCGAACCCGCGCGCCGTGTGCGCGCGCGTTTTTTTGCGCCACTTCCAACGCGCCGCCGCTGATATCCGCGGCGGACACCCGCGCGCCCGGGCAGGCCTTGGCGATCGCGACGGCCAACGCGCCGCTGCCCGTACACAAATCCAGCGCCGCGCCTCCGCCTCGCGCGCGCAGAAAGCCGATCGCCGCTTCGCACAGCGTTTCGGTGTCCTGCCTGGGGATCAACACGCGCGCGTCCACCGCAAATTCCAGCCCCATAAAATAGGCGCGCCCCTGAACGTAGCCAAGCGGCTCGCCCCGGGCGCGGCGCTTAACCCAGCGCTCAAGCAGCTCCTGCCGCGCGCCGTCCAATTCGTCCTCCAAATGCGCGCGCAACGCGCCGCGGCCAATGCCCAGCGCGTCGCACAGCATCCACTCGGCGTCGATGCGCGCTTCCGCGTCGCCCGCGCGCTCCATGATCCGGGTGGCTTGTAAAATAAATTCACCGGCCTTCATCGCTTGCGTCCGCTTCCGCGCGCGTTTGCTCTTCGTGCTGCGCGGGCTGTCCGGCGCTATCCTGCGCCCCGTCCTGCGCCCGCTCGGGCGCTTCCTGCGCGTCCGTTTCCTCGGGCTGGTTTACGTGCTCCAACGGATTTTCGTAGCCCAGCGAGGCCTTCAGCGAGACCAGCGCCACCTCCAGCATGCTATCGTCCGGCTCGGCGGTGGTCACCTTCTGCACCATCAGGCCGGGCCACTTAAGCGCGCGCACCAGGGGCGTATCCTCCGCAAAAGCCAGGCCCTTTAGTATTTCGTAGGAGACGCCGGCCACCAGCGGCAAAAGCGCCAGGCGGCTGCCCAGGCGGCTGAACACGTTGCCCGAATCGTTGCCGAGGAACAGGAATATGACGATGGAAATAATCATCACGATCATCAAAAAGCTGGTGCCGCACCTGGGATGCAGCCGTCCAAACTTGCGCGCGTTTTCCACGGTCAGCTCTTCTCCCGCCTCGAAGCAGAAGATGGATTTATGCTCCGCGCCGTGGTACTGGAACACGCGGCGGATTTCCTTTAACTTGGAGCACAGGTACACATACAGCAAAAACATGCTGATGCGCACCAGGCCGCCGATCAGGTTAACCGCCAGTTTGGAAGAGATGAATTGTTTGACAAAAGATTCCAGCGCCACGGGAATGGCAAAAAACAGGCCGATGGAAAGCAGTATGGCCAGTATGACCGCGAAGATCATCATCACGTCGTCGCTTTTCATGTGCAGGATTTCGGCCACTTTTTTTTCAAACTTGGACGGCTCCTCATAGTCGAGGCCGGCCATCTCAGCCGATTCGGCCAGCGTCTTCATTCCGCCGTACAGCGACATGACAAAGCTGACCACGCCGCGGATAATGGGCCAGCCCAGCGGCGGATATTTGTCGGCCAGGCGCACGGTAGGCCGCGTCCTGTAGACGATTTTCCCGTTTGCCTGCCGCACCGCGATCGCCGTGTTCTTGGGGCCCTGCATCATGACCCCTTCCATCACCGCCTGGCCGCCCACCGAAACGCAGCCCGACGGATTGCGCCCGAAAAACCAATCCTTAAAGCCCTTCCAGAACTTTGCCATAATACCTCCCTCTGTGCCGGCCCGCCCCGGCCGGCCTTTTGCACGTTGGGCATAGCCGCGGCCCGCAGGACGCGCGGCGGGGCGCATGCCCGCTTAACGCCTTGATAAAATTTCCGCCGCCCGGAATGAATATTTCCGCCCGGAACGCAGCGGCCCTTTAACGAAAAAACAGACCGGACAATGCGCCCGATCTGCATTTTCGACTTTTCGCTTGCAAAATCCGGCGGATAACATCCAAGCCGGAATTACATGCCGTAGCGCTTCTTGAAGCGATCCACACGTCCGCCCGTATCAACCAGCTTCTGCTTGCCCGTGTAGAAGGGATGGCACTTGGAGCAGATATCAACGCGCAGTTCCTTCTTAACCGAGCCGGTTTCAAAGGTCTCGCCACATACGCAGCGCACAACCGCCTTGCCATAATTGGGATGGATTTTTTCTTTCATGGTTCTCACCTCTCTTGCACAAGCCTGCAGGCCGTACAAATCAGCAAACTGCAAAGCTGATTATAGCACACTGCGCCCGATAAAGCAACCGGTAATTTGATAATTTACCTAATTCGAAAAAATTTATGCCGCTACCTGCCGCTGTAGGTATAGCCCTCTTTTTCGTACACCGCCATCCAGCCCTTGAGCCGCCTGAAAAAGGCCTGGTTGTCGCTGGTCTTTTCCAGCATGCCGATCAACTGCTCGGCCGTTTCCTGGTTGTTATTGTTGCTTAGCATCTTGCGCACGGCGTATACGCCTTCCAGCTCTTCCGCGTTCAAAAGCAGATCCTCGCGGCGCGTGCCCGACTTGTTCATATCGATGGCCGGGAATATGCGCTTTTCGCTCAGCTTGCGGTCCAGATGGATTTCCATGTTGCCCGTGCCCTTAAATTCCTCGTATATGATGTCGTCCATCCGGCTGCCCGTTTCCACCAGCGCCGTGGCGATGATGGTCAAGCTGGCGCCGTTTTCAATATTGCGGGCCGCGCCGAAAAAGCGCTTGGGCTTGTGCAGCGCGCCCGGGTCCAGGCCGCCCGACAACGACCGGCCGGTGGGCGGAATCACCAGGTTATACGCGCGCGCCAGCCGCGTAATCGAATCGAGCAAAATCACCACGTCGCGGCCGCACTCCACCAGCCGTTGCGCGCGTTCAAGCACCATTTCGGCCACGCGCGTGTGGTTTTCGGGCACCTCGTCAAATGTGGAATAGATTACGTCTCCGCGGATGGAGCGCTTCATGTCGGTGACTTCCTCCGGGCGCTCGTCGATCAGCAACACGATCAAGTATACCTGCGGATAGTTTTGTGTAATGGCGTTGGCGATTTTTTTGAGCAGCACGGTTTTGCCCGCCTTGGGCTGGGACACGATCAGCCCGCGCTGGCCCTTTCCAATGGGGGCCATCATGTCGATTACGCGCAGCGCCAGATCGGACGGGCCCTCCTGCGCCTCCAGTTTTAACCGTTCGTTGGGATAGATAGGCACCAGCTCGTCAAACGGGCGGCGGCGCGCCGCCTGATCGGGCGGCAGATCGTTTACGGAATTGATGTAGATCAGCGCGTTATAGCGGTCGCCCTCGCGCTGGGGCCGGGTTTTGCCCTTAACGTAATCGCCGGTCTTTAAATTAAACCTGCGGATCTGCGCGATGGATACGTATACGTCGCGGTTGCCCGGCAGACAGTTTTCCGCGCGCAAAAA
>CAWVLE010000017.1:0-10574 GCA_963929805.1 uncultured Eubacteriales bacterium
CAATATGGACAAGCTTACCGCGCGCCTGGCCGCGCGCATGTGCGCGTTCGATCAGGGCGAAGGCGCGCTCATCGCCCATTTTATGAAGGTATGGGCGTTCGCGTCCACGATCGGGCGCATGGAAAACCTGGACGAAGCCACCCAGTTTACGTTGGAAAGCGCCGCCATCGTGCATGACATCGCCATACGGCCGCTGATGGCCCAATACGGGCGTTGCCCCGGGCCCATGCAGGAGCAGGCCGGGCCGCCGCTGGCGCGCGCCGTACTGGAAGAATTGGGCTACGACGAGCGGGTCATTCGGCGCGTGTGCGCGCTGGTCGCGCGCCATCACACCTACGAAAATGTGGACGGCGCGGACTGCCAGATTTTATTGGAAGCCGATTTTCTGGTCAACAGCCTGGAAGGCGGCATGGACCGAACGGCCATAACGCGCTTTATGCATGAGCATATGAAGACCGCCTCGGGCCGCGCGCTGCTGGCCGCGCAATTCGGCCTGGATCCGGCGGATTAATCCTTTCGCCCAACCGGCGCGCTTTCGCCGGGCTCGGGCGGCAGCATGCTAAGCGCGATGCGCTTTTTTTCCGGATCCACCTCTAAAACCCACACCCGCACCACGTCGCCCACGCCCACCGCTTCGCCGGGGTGGCGTATAAAACGCCTGGACATGCGCGAAATGTGGACCAGCCCGTCCTGATGCACGCCAATATCCACAAAGGCGCCAAAGTCGGTCACGTTGCGCACCGTGCCCTCCAGCTCCATGCCCGGCCGCAAATCGGCCATGCTCAGCACGTCGCGCCGAAGCGGCGTGGGCGGCAGCGCGTCGCGCGGGTCGCGGCCCGGTTTTTCCAGCTCGCGCAATATGTCCTCCAGCGTAGGCCGGCCCACGCCCAGCGAGGTCGCCAGTTCGTCCAGGCCGATCAGGCGGGCGCGATCCGCGATACCGGCGCACGCGCCCTCGCGCACCTGTTCCTCCTTTAGCCCAAGGCGCTTTAGCAGCGCGCGCGCCGCGGGATAGGATTCCGGGTGTACGCCCGTGTTGTCCAGCGCATCCGGGCTGGCGGCCACGCGCAGAAAACCGGCGCACTGCTCGAAGGCGCGCGGGCCCAGCCCTTTTACCTTTTTAAGCTGGGCGCGCGAGGATATGCCGTGCTGGTCGCGATAGGCCACGATGTTGCGCGCAAGCGACGGTCCGATGCCCGCCACATAACTAAGCAGCGCGGCCGAAGCGGTGGAAACTTCCACGCCCACGGCGTTTACGCAGCCCTCTACCACGCCCGACAGCGCCGCGCCCAGCTGCGCCTCCTTCAAATCGTGCTGGTACTGGCCCACGCCGATGGCCCTGGGCTCGATTTTGACCAGCTCGGCGAGCGGATCCTCAAGCCGGCGCGCGATGGATATGGCGCTGCGCAGCGTCAAATCGTAATCGGGAAATTCCTCGGCGGCCAGCGGCGAGGCCGAATACACCGACGCGCCCGCCTCGCTCACGATGGCGTATTCCACGCCCGGAAAGCCGGCCAGCAGCGGCGCGATAAAGGCCTCGGCCTCGCGCGAGGCCGTGCCGTTGCCGATCGCAATCGCGCTGACGTGGTGGCGGGTAATCATGCCGCGAATGAGTTTGGCCGCCTGCTCGCGCTGGGCGCTTTGCCCGGGCAGGGTAAAATAGCCCACGCCGCACTCCAGCACGCGGCCGGATTCGTCCACCACCGCCAGCTTGCAGCCCGTGCGAAAGCCCGGGTCCACGCCCAGCGTCACGCGCCCTTTGACCGGCCGCTGCATTAGCAATTGGCCCAGGTTGCGCGCGAACACCCGTATGGCCTCGTCCTGGGCGCGCTCGGTCAATTCGGCGCGCGCCTCGCGCTCCAGCGCGGGAAACAGCAGCCGCGCATAGGCGTCCGCCACGCACAGCGAAAGTTCGCGCGCGCAGGCGGCGCCGCCCCGCACAAAACGCGCGCTTAGCTCTTTGAGCGCCTCGGCCTGATCGGCCTCGACCGATACCTTTAAATAGCCCTCGCGTTCGCCCCGGTTTACGGCCAGCACGCGGTGGCTGGGCATGCGCGAAAGCGGCTCGGCGTAGGCGTAGTAATTGCGGTAAACGCTGTCCTCCGCTTTGGCGGCGCGGCTGGTAAGGCGCGCGCTTTTGCGCAGCATCGCGCGCAGCGCCCCGCGCGCGGCCGCGTCCTCGCTGATGCGCTCGGCCAGTATGTCGCGCGCGCCCGCCAGCGCGGCCTGATCGTCGCGCAGCTCGCCGCACGCCCGCGCGGCGCGCTCCGCCGCGGCGCGCAGTTCGGCCTCGTCCGCGCGGCCCAGGGCGATCATGCCGGCCAATGGTTCCAACCCGCGCTCGCGCGCAACGCTCGCGCGCGTGCGGCGGTGGGGCCGGTAGGGCAGGTACAAATCCTCCAGCGCGCTCAGCGTGCGCGCGGCGCTAAGTTTTTGGCGCATCTGCCCGTCCAGCGCGCCGGCCTCGTCCAGCGCGCGCTCTATTTCCGCGCGGCGTTTTTCCAGCGCGCGCAGCCGCTCCAGCGCCTGGCCCAGTTCGCGCAGCAGCTGGTCGTCCAGCGCGCCGGTCGCCTCCTTGCGGTAGCGCGCGATAAAGGGAATGGTGTTGCCCGCGTCGATCAGTTCGATCACGCTGGCCGTCTGGCGGGGTTCAAGCCCAAATTCCCGGGCAAGCTCAAGCGCAATGTCCAAAATACATATCCTCCGCTTTTGATGGTTCGCGCGCGGCCGGTACAGGGCCCGTAAAAGGCAAAAACCGCTCCTGTAAAAGGGGGCGGTTTTGCCATTATCCCTCCGGCGGGGCCACGCTTAGCGGGCCTTGCCGCGTATGTATTCGTCGATGGCGCCGGCCGCGGTTTTGCCCGCGCCCATGGCCAGTATTACGGTGGCCGCGCCGGTTACCGCGTCGCCGCCCGCGTACACGCCCTCGCGGGAAGTGGCGCCGGTTTCCTCCTTAACGATGATGCCGCCCCACTTCTGGGTCTCCAGCCCCTCGGTGGTGGATTTGATCAGCGGGTTGGGCGAAGTACCGATAGCCATAATCACGCAATCGCACTCGATTTCAAATTCGCTGCCCGGCTTTTCGATCGGGCGGCGGCGTCCGGAGGCGTCGGGCTCGCCCAGGGTCATTTCGCGGCACACCATGCCGCGCACCCAGCCCTTGCCGTCGGAGAGGATCTGGCATGGGTTGACCAGCAGCCGAAATTCGATGCCCTCTTCGCGGGCGTGCTCTACTTCTTCGCGGCGGGCGGGCAACTCGGCCTCGCTGCGGCGATAGACGATGGTCACCTGATCCGCGCCCAGGCGCAGCGCGCAGCGCGCGGCGTCCATGGCCACGTTGCCGCCGCCCACCACCGCCACGCGGCTGGATTGCTTGATGGGGGTGGCGCTGTCCGGCCGGTAGGCCTTCATCAGGTTTACGCGGGTTAAGAACTCGTTGGCCGAATACACGCCGTTTAGGTTCTCGCCCGGTATGTTCATAAAGCGGGGCAGGCCCGCGCCGCTGCCGATGAACACCGCTTCATAGCCCATTTCAAAAAGCTCGTCCACCGAAAGCACCTTGCCGATAACCATATTGGTCTGGATATCCACGCCCATGCGCGTAAGGGTGTCGATTTCCTTTTGCACAATGGATTTGGGCAGACGGAATTCCGGTATGCCGTACACCAGCACGCCGCCGGCCAGGTGCAGCGCCTCGAACACGCTGACCGAATAGCCCATGCGCGCCAGGTCGCCCGCGCAGGTCAGGCCCGACGGGCCGGAACCCACGACGGCCACCCTGTGCCCGTTTTGGGCGGGTTTTTCCACCCCGGCGGACGCGTTGGCGTTGTGGTAATCGGCCACAAAGCGCTCCAGGCGGCCGATGCCCACGCTTTCGCCCTTGATGCCGCGCACGCACTGCGCCTCGCACTGGGTTTCCTGCGGACAGACGCGGCCGCACACCGCGGGCAGCGAGGAAGTGGCGGCGATCACCTGATAGGCGCCCTCGAAGTCTTCCTGCGCCACTTTGGCGACAAACGACGGGATATCGATCTTTACCGGGCAGCCCTTGGTGCAGGGCTTATGTTTGCAGTTCAGGCAGCGCCTGGCCTCGTCCACCGCCATCTGGGCGGTGTAGCCCAAAGCCACCTCGTTAAAATTGCGACGGCGTTCCTGCGCGCTCTGGGCGGGCATGGGGTTTTTGCTGGGCGACATATTGGGCATTTCAGCGCGCCTCCTTTTCCTTTTTAAACAGGTTGCAGGTCTCCTCGTACGCGTGGCGTTCAAAGGGCTTGTACATGCCGCCGCGCGAGAGCGCCTCGTCAAAGTCCACCTCGTGGCCGTCGAAATCCGGGCCGTCCACGCAGGCAAAGCGCACCTTGCCGCCCACGCTCAGCCGGCATCCGCCGCACATGCCCGTGCCGTCCACCATGATCGGGTTCATGCTGACGACGGTCTTTACGCCGTATTCGCGCGTAAGCGCGCACACAAACTTCATCATAATCAGCGGCCCGATGGCGATCACCTGGTCAAAGCGCTCGCCCGCGTCCAGCAGCGCCTTGAGCGCGTTGGTCACCAGGCCTTTTTCGCCATAGCTGCCGTCGTCGGTCATCATTACAAACCGGTCGCTGACCTTGCGGAATTCCTCTTCCAATATTACCAGGCCCTTTTCGCGGAAGCCCACGATGGAGGTGACGCTGGCGCCCTGCTCGCTAAGCTTCTTCGCCACGGGATAGGCGATGGCGCAGCCTACGCCGCCGCCCACCACGGCCACCTTCTTAAGCCCTTCGGTCTCGGTCGCGCGGCCCAGCGGCCCCACAAAATCGTGGATCGCGTCGCCCTCTTCCAGATGGTTCAGCTTTTCCGTGGTCGCGCCCACGATCTGGAAAATAATGGTCACCGTGCCCTTTTCCCGGTCGTAATCGGCCACGGTCAGCGGGATGCGCTCGCCCGCCTCGTCCACGCGCAAAATGATAAACTGGCCGGGCTGCGCCTTGCGCGCGATCAGCGGGGCCATGACCTCCATCAGCGTGACCGTAGGATTCAGCCGCGCCTTGCGTACGATCTGGTACATGCTTGTTTCCCTCCACTTAATCTTTATGCCGCGGCGGACCGGCCGCTTGCCTGACGCGCTTTTCCCTGCCGCAGGCGCCGCGCAGGAAAAGCAAAACCTTACAATAATTAATTTACCCTAAAAAATTTTAAATGTCAACCACTTTACCATAATATATCGCGATAAAATGTATATTGTGCGGCCTGCGCGCCGCAAAAGCGCGCGAAGGGCAGGGGCAAAGCGCGTTTTTAACCAAAATGGGGTTACAGGCACACATCCGCCACACAAACGGCAAATTTTTCGGGTAGATTCGCGCGCGTTTTCGTGTTATCATATATCGCCGGAATTCACGCGCGGGCCAGGGGACAGGCCTGGGCGAGCGCCATTAACTGGCATGCAACCCGGCGCGCGCAATGCGCGTCCATAATATTGACCCGACAAATTTCGACACACGAACCGGAGGAATCGTATGAAACGTGTAACCGCAATTGTGTTGTTGGCCGCCGTGCTTACGCTGCTGACCACCGCCTTTACGCCCATGGGCGTAAGCGCGCAGCAGGCGCAGGTTGCCGACATCGCCGCAGGGGTAACGCTGCCCCAGACCAGTACGGTTAGTACCGATCCGGCGGCGCCCGAAGACGCCCAGGTGCGCACCCGCCAGTTCAGCCTGGTGTATACCGGCCAGGACGGGCAGGATACGCTGGTTGAATTGGAATTTTCCCTGGTCGGCCGCGCCGAGACCGACGAAGAATGGGACGCCGCCAGCCAGTGGCTAACCGACAACGTAAACGCGCTGCTGGCCGAGGAAAGCGTATCGGACGCCGAAGCGCTTTACGCGCGGCTTAACACCCTGCTGCTCGCGGCGCGCGCCGACTACGCCGCGCTGGACCAGGAAAGCGTAGAAAGCCGCCCGCTGTATTACGACGAGGCGTTTTGCCTGAGCGGCGTGTCCTTTACGCGCCCCTATTTTGAAACGCTTAGCCAGGGCTCCCGGGGCGACGCGGTTACCCGGCTGCAAACGCGGCTGATCGAGCTGGGCTTTTTGGACGGCGAAGCCGACGGCCAGTTCGGTTCCCAAACCCGCGCGGCGGTAGAGGAATTGCAACAGCACATGCGCGCGCTGGAGCAGGAGGCCATCGATCTGGCCTACCCCGAGCCCACGCCCACGCCCGAGCCCACCGCTACGCCCGAACCTACGGCGGAGCCCACGCCCGAGCCTACCCCCCTGGCGGACGAAACGGCCGCGGCGGGCGAAACGCTTCAGCCCGCGCCGCCCACGCCTACCCCCACGGCCGAACCCACGCCTGTGCCCACGCCCGAACCCACGCCCGAGCCCGTGCCCGAACCTGAAACCCAGGTGACCGGCGAGGCCGACGGCCGGCTGCTGGCCTATCTATATAGCGATCAGTTTTCCATCGCCGGGCCCGAAATGCGCCAGGGCGACCAGGGCGCCGAGGTTACGCGCCTGCAGCGCCGCCTGATCGAGCTGGGCTGTCTGACCGGCGAACCCGACGGGATGTTTGGCGAGGACACCCGGCGCGGCGTGACCATATTCCAATATTACAACGGCTTTGAGCAGACCGGCATCGCGGATAAGGCCACGCAGAACGTGCTCTTTACCGGCCAGGCGAAGCAGCCCGATTTCCCGCTGATGACCGAGGGCAGTTCGGGCGACGAGGTAAAGCTATTGCAGACGCGGCTGATCGAGCTGGGCTTTATGACCGGCACGGCGGACGGCGATTACGGCGCGGCTACCGCCCGCGGCGTGGAAAACCTGCAATCCTACCTGCGCGCGAAGGAGCTGGAATCGCTTACCGCCACGGTGGTTTCGGCGCTGGGCGAGGACGCGCCGGTGGACGAATCGCTTTTGACGTACGTGGTAAACGGCGTAGCCGATCCGCTTTTGATGGACGAATTCTTTGCCGACACTTTCCCGGCCATACCGGACGATTTGAAAAACGGGGACAGCGGGCTGGAGGTTGAGCGCTTGCAGCGCCGCCTGACCGGGCTGGAATACCTGTTTTCCTCCATCGACGGCGTGTTTGGCGCGGGCACCGAAAAGGCGCTGACCGATTTTCAGGAGCGCAACGGCCTTACGGCTGACGGCGTGGCCGGCAGCGCCACGCTGGAAAAGCTGTTCTCGGGCGACGTGAAAATGGCGCTTAAGCCGTACGTGCTGAAAGTCAGCATCGACAAGCAGCGCGTGTACGCCTATGCGCCCGACGAGAACGAGGAATACACCGTGCTCGTGCGCACCATGAAGTGTTCCACCGGCTTAAACAGCACGCCCACCCCCAAGGGCACCTATCAAGCCTCTACCGGCCCGGGCGCGCGTTGGCACTACTTTAAAAAATTCTACTGCTGGGCGCAGTACGCCTATTACATCCAGGGCGACATCATGTTCCACTCGGTGCTGTACAACCAGAAAAACGGCCCGGTCACCCAAAGCTCGGTTAACAACCTGGGCCGCCAGGCCTCGCACGGCTGCGTGCGGCTGAGCGTGGAGGACGCCAAGTGGATATGGAACAACTGCCCCGCGCGCACCAAGATAATCGTGTACTAAACCGCGCAATAAAAAAAGGCTTCCCGGCGTATCTTCGCTGGGAAGCTGGGATTAAGGGTGTTGGCAAAGTCAACACCCTTTTTTTATATACTATATACTGCTCCGGCGGCGCGCTACAGTTCGCGCAGCGCGTCGATCAACGCGATCTTGCCGGCCTCCACCTGGCTTTTCTGCTTTATAACGCGGGCGGGCACGCCGGCCACCACCGCGCCCGGGGCCACGTCGCGCACCACGACCGAACCCGCGGCCACTACCGCGCCCGCGCCCACGCACACGCCCTCTAGCACCACGGCGCCCGCACCCACCAGCACGTCGTCCTCGATTATCACGGGCGCCGCGCTGGCCGGTTCCACCACGCCCGCCAGTACCGCGTTCGCGCCGATGTGGCAACGTTTGCCCACCGTCGCGCGGCCGCCCAGCACCGCGCCCATGTCGATCATGGTGTCCTCGCCGATGACCGCGCCGATGTTGATCACCGCGCCCATCATGATTACCGCGCGCGCGCCGATGCTGACCTGGTCGCGTATGATGGCGCCCGGCTCCACACGCGCGTTCAGGCCGCGGATATCGGCCAGCGGCAGCGCGCTGTTGCGGCGGTCGCACTCGATTTTTACGTCCTCCACCAGCGCCGCGTTTTTCTCCAGCGCGCGGCGTATGTCCTCCCATTCGCCAAACACGATTACGTCGGGCGCGCCGAAGACGCTGCAATTTTCAAAATCGATCTTTGCGCTGCTTTTTACATAGGCCTTTACCGGCGTTTTCTTTTTGGCGCTGCGAATCATTTCAATAATCTGTTGCGCGTCCATCGGCTTTTCCTCCCCACAATACGTCGTCCATGGTGTACAGCCCGCTTTCGCGTCCGGCGGCGAAGCGCGCGGCGCGCAGCGCCCCGTTTACAAATATCTGGCGGCTGGCCGCGCTGTGGCTGAAACACAGCGTCTCCTGATCGCCCAGAAACAACACGCTGTGCTCGCCGGCCAGGCTGCCGCCGCGTATGGCGTGCATGCCGATTTCCATTTTATCGCGCGCGCCGGTTACGCCTTCGCGCCCGTTTACCACGCGCAATTCGCCCTTCGGGTCCACCGCCTTCAGCAGCAGCTTGGCCGTGCCGCTGGGCGCGTCGGCCTTGAGCGCGTGGTGCGCCTCCACGATTTCGATATCGAAATCGCCGCGCAGCGCGTCCGCCACGCTTTCCAGCGCGCGGCGCAGCACGGCTACGCCCATGGAAAAATTGTAGCTGAACACGATGCTTATCCGTTCTGCGGCCCGGCGTATCATATCCACCTGTTCGTCGCTTAGGCCGGTGGTGCCGATCACCGCGGCGCAGCCCACGCGCGTGGCGTAGGCAAGCGTATCGCGCAAATTGCCCGGATAGGAAAAATCCATCACCACGTCGGGCGCCTGGGCAATCTCTTCAAAGGTGCGCCCTTCCAGCGCGTCTACAATGCCGGTCACGCGCATATCGGCGCTCGCGGCGGCCGTCTGGGCGATCAGCTTGCCCATGCGCCCGTTTCCCACCAATACGATATTCATGCTTCCTCCAACACCCTCAGCGCGCGGCGCAGGGTTTCGCGGTTTTTCCCGTCCATCTCGCACAGCGGAAGCCTGAACGCGCCCGCGCCCATGCCCAGCATGTTCATCGCTTCCTTTACCGGAATGGGGTTTACCTCGATAAACAGCGCGTTGATCAGATCCAGATATTTAAGCTGCATCTCAAGCGCGCGCGCGGTATCGCCCGCAAGATAGCTTGCCACCATATCGTGGCATACACGCGGGCAGATATTGGCAAACACGCTTATGACGCCGCTGCCGCCCAGCGAAAGCACCGGCACGATCATGTCGTCGTTGCCCGAAAGCAGCGCAAATTCCGGCCCGGCGTACCTGGCCACCTTGGCCACGTAGGAAATATTGCCGCTGGCCTCCTTAAGCGCCACGATATTTTTGTGCGCGCTTAGCTCGGCCACCGCCTCCACCGACAGGCTGCATCCGGTGCGGCCGGGCACGTTGTAAAGCACGATGGGCTTGTCCACGCGGTCGGCGATGGCGGTAAAGTGGCGTATCATGCCGCGGGTGTTGGCCTTGTTGTAATAGGGCGTAATCAAAAGCAGCCCGTCCACGCCCAGCTCGGCGTAGCGCTCGCTCTTTTCCAGCGCGGTCTGGGTGCAGTTGGACCCGCTGCCCGCGATGACCGGAATGCGCCCGCGAACCACGTCCAGCGCGCAGCGCACCACCTGTTCGTCCTCCTCATGGGTCATGGTGCTGCTCTCGCCGGTGGTGCCCAGCACCACGATACCGTCGGTGCCGTTGTCGATGTGCCACTGGCACAGGGCCGACAGGCGGTCAAAGTCCACGCTTCCATCCGCGCGGAAGGGGGTAATCAGCGCAACGTAGCTTCCCTTAAACATGGTATCCTTCCCTCCTGAAAAATGGATTTATGCATGGGATCTATCCTGTCGGGCGATGAAACCTTCGCGCGCGGCCAGGCCGCGTCGAAGAAAAAGACGCCGGCGCGCCATTGCGCCGGCATCCGATAACCTCGCGTTACGGATAGCGCAACCGCAAATTACATTGCGGACAGTCCTATGGATATTCTCCATAGGCCCACCGCCCCGCCATACCTGGCGTGACGGTTCGGCGAAGATACCCTCCATGCCGCTCAAGCGCCCGTCGGCTCGCGGCATTTCCTTTTACTTCGCGCCTCTATCCTATGCATTTTTTCCGCCCGCGCGTTGGCGCGCGGGGATTACTCAGACTATACCATGTACGCGGCCAAATTGCAAGCACTTTCTTTGTAAAAGCAAAACCGCCTCAGGGCAGCACCCGCTCGGTAAAGCGCTGGCGGCGGAATCGGGCGGGCGTTTCGCCGGTATATTTTTTAAAATTGTCGATCAGCCCGCGCGCGTCGCCATAGCCCGCCAGGCCGGCGATTTCGCTCACGCTTAAGTCAGTGGAGATGAGCAGCCGGCGCGCCAGGTCGAC
>CAWVLE010000018.1:0-6910 GCA_963929805.1 uncultured Eubacteriales bacterium
GCCGGGCGACGTGATATTGCTGGAAGCGGGCGATTATGTGCCCGCCGACGCGCGGCTGATCGAATCGGCCAACCTGAAAGCCGAAGAATCGGCGCTGACCGGCGAATCGGTCGGCGCGGAAAAGGACGCGCGCGCGCCGGTGGCCGAGGACGCGCCGCTGGGCGACCGCGTAAACATGGTGTATTCCGGTTGCTCCATCACCTACGGCCGGTGCAGCGCGCTGGTTACCGCCACGGGCATGAATACCGAAATGGGCAAAATCGCCCGCATGATTTCGACCGAGCAGGACAGCCAGACCCCGCTGCAAAAGCGGCTGGCCCACCTGGGCAAAACGCTGGGGTTTATGGCGCTGGGCATCTGCGCGGTGATCTTTATAATCGGGCTCGTCAACGGCATGGCCCTGATGGAAATTTTCATGACCGCGGTATCCCTCGCGGTGTCGGCCATACCCGAAGGCCTGCCCGCGATCGTCACCATCGTGCTGTCCATCGGCGTTACGCGCATGGCCGGCCGCAACGCCATTATACGCAACCTGCCTGCGGTGGAAACGCTGGGCAGCGCCTCGGTGGTCTGTTCGGATAAAACCGGCACGCTGACCCAAAACCGCATGACGCTGGTCAAGGCCTATGCGGCGGACGGCGGCGCGTTGGAAGATATTTCCGGCCATAATTCGGCCAACGTGCGCGCGTTGCTTAAATATGCCGCGCTGTGCTGCGACGGCAGCGTGACCTTTGAAAACGGCGCGGAGAAGCATCTGGGCGACCCCACCGAAACGGCCATCATCGTAGCGGCGCGCAAAAACGGCATGGAAAAGCAGGCGCTGCTCGAGCAGAGCCCGCGCCTTTACGAATTGCCCTTTGATTCCGACCGCAAGCGGATGAGCGTGGTCAACCGCGTCGACGGGCGGTTGACGGTAATCACCAAGGGCGCGTTTGATTCCATCGCGCCGCTGTGCGTAAACGGGGATATCGAGCGCGCGGGCGCGCTGACCGATGAACTGGGCGCGCAGGCGCTGCGCGTGCTGGCGGTGGCGTATAAACAAATTGAAGGCCTGGAAGAGGAGCCCTCCGCCGGTTCCATTGAAAGCGGGCTTACATTTATGGGCCTGGTATGCATGATCGATCCGCCGCGCCCCGAGGCGCGCGAGGCGGTAACGCTGTGCCGCCAGGCGGGCATTCGCCCCGTGATGATTACCGGCGACCACGTATTAACCGCCTCCGCCATCGCGCGCGATCTGGGCATCCAGAAAGAGGGCGACGAGGCGGTAACCGGCGCGCAGTTAAGCCGAATGAGCGAGGAGGAACTGGGCGCGCGGGTAAAGCATATCGCGGTATACGCCCGCGTGTCGCCCGAGGATAAGATCCGCATCGTAAAAGCCTGGCAGCGTCAGGGCGCCGTGGTGTCCATGACCGGCGACGGCGTAAACGACGCGCCCGCGCTCAAGGCGGCCGATATCGGCTGCGCCATGGGCATTACCGGCACCGACGTTTCCAAGGGCGCGGCCGATATGATTTTGACCGACGACAACTTTGCTACCATCGTGTCGGCGGTGCGCGAGGGGCGCGGCATATACGACAACATCAAAAAGGCGGTCGCATTTTTGCTAAGCACCAATATCGGCGAGGTAATCACGGTATTTTTCGCCATGCTGCTTTGGCATCAGTCGCCGCTGCTTTCGATGCAGCTTTTGTGGATCAACCTGATTACCGACAGCTTCCCGGCCATCGCGCTGGGCATGGAGGCGGTGGAAGACGAGGTAATGCACCGCCCGCCCAAGCCCAAGGACGAAAGCCTGTTCGCGCACGGGCTGGGCGTGCGCATCGCGTTGCAGGGCGTGATGTTCGGCCTGCTAACGCTGATCGCCTATCGGATTGGCCTTGCCCAGACGGGCGTTATCGAGGGCGGGCGCACGATGGCCTTTATGGTGCTGGGCTTTAGCCAGCTGACGCACGCGTTTAACATGCGCTCGGATCACTCGCTGTTCAGGCTGGGCTTTTTTACCAACCGGTATTTGAACCTGGCCGTGCTGGCCTCGCTGGCGCTGAGCGCGGTTGTATTGTTTGTGCCCGCGGTGGCCAACATTTTCGGCCTGGCCATACTGCCCGCGTGGCTGTACCTGATCGGCCTGGCGCTTTCCCTGGCGCCGGTCGCCGTGTTGGAGGCGGCCAAGGCGCTGGGCGTCGTCAAAAAGCCGCGCCGCTATTTTCACAGGCCGTAAGGAGCGCCGCTTTTAACCGGCGGCCGCGAAAGGGAGGGCGCCTTTCCCTCCCCTTCGCGGCTTTTTTCCTGCCCTTTGCCTAGACGTGGCGCTCGCGCATGCGGTCGTGCTTTTTCATCAGTTGCGTGTACGCGCTGACGCGCGGCATGGGTATCTGCGATGGGATGACGGGCGGGCGCACGTGTACCTGCTGCTGCGCCTGGGCGGGCGGCTCCATTTCCTGCATGGGCGCGGGCGCGGCATACGCCGCCGGCGCGGCGGGCGCATCCTGCCGGGCGCGCCACGCGGTCTTTTCCACCGGTTGCCACGCGTTGTTATATGTAGTACTGGGCGCGCTTTCGGCGCGCTTTATCTGACGCGCCGCGCGCGCCTTTCCGATTAAGCCGGACGTGGTATACATATCCTTCCCTCCTACGAGATTTGGTTCCGCTTTATCCTATGCGGCGGCGGGTCCGGGCGTTTATCTTGACAAGCGCCGCAGCATGCGCTACATTAAGTGAAAGGCACTGCTTCTAAATTTATACAATTTATGCGTATAAACGCCATATGTTTCAGGAAGGGAGCGACCCAATTTGAAAAGCCAGGCACAGCGCGCGCTGTGGGCGCAGTTTGACGCGCTACAGTTAGGATCGGGTTGGGATGAAGGCGACATTACAAAGGAACAGATTCTCATCGAGGACGCGTTTGGCGACAGCCATCCGGGCAGCGTACACCTAAACGCGCTGTCCGAGCAGGCGCGCTACGGCGTGTTGGAATCCAACGCGCACCCGGCGCTGTTCCACGTAACCGATATATGCGACGGCTGCGCGCAGGGCCACGACGGCATGAACCTGGTGCTGGCCTCGCGCGAGGCGATATGCGATATGGTGGAAACGCACGCGGGTTTTGTGCCCTGGGACGGCATGATCCTGTGTTCGTCCTGCGATAAATCCGTCCCCGCGCACCTGAAGGCGGCCGCGCGCATGGACATACCGGCCGTTTTTCTGCCCGGCGGCAGCATGCGGCCCGGCCCCAACATGACCACATCGCTCGTGGCGGGCGATATATCCCTGCGCCAGAAACGCGACGGCCAGATTACCCCCGGCGAGGTGCGCGCCTACAAGCTGACCGGTTGCCCGTCCCCGGGCGCGTGCACATTTTTGGGCACGGCCAGCACCATGCAATGCATGGCCGAAGCGCTGGGCATGGCGCTGCCGGGCAGCGCGCTCGCGCCGGCCACCATGCGCGACATACTGCACTTTGCGCGCGAAAGCGGCCGCGCGGTGGTTCGCCTGGCGCGAAGCGGCATTACTCCCTCGCGCATCATGACGCGCGAAGCCTTTGAAAACGCCATCGTGGTCCACAGCGCGATCGGCGGCTCCACCAACGCGCTGTTGCATCTGCCCTCCATCGCGCGCGAATTGGGCATCGCGCTGGATATGGACCTGTTCGACCGCATAAATCACAAAATACCGCATATCGGAAATATCAACCCGAGCGGGGCGCACCTGACCGAGGCGTTCTGGTTTGCGGGCGGCGTCGCGCGCGTGCAATGGCTTTTGCGCGACGCGCTTAACCTGGATGTCATGACCGTAACCGGACGCACGTTGGGCGAAAATTTGGAGCTGCTCGCCCAGGACGGATTTTTCGAGCGCGGGCTGGGCTACCTGGCCAATTACGGCCTGACGCGCGAGCAAGTTATCCTGCCGCCCGATTCGGCCCCGGAGACCGGCTCCGTGGCCATACTGCGCGGAAACCTGGCGCCCGAGGGCGCCGTGGTAAAATATTCGGCCTGCGCGGAAGAAATGCGCAGCCATACCGGGCCGGCGCGCGTGTTCGACTGCGAGGAGGACGCCTATGCCGCCGTCGTCGCGGGCAAAATCAACCCCGGCGACGTAATCGTAATCCGCTACGAGGGGCCGCGCGGCAGCGGTATGCCCGAAATGCTCATGACGACTGAAGCCATCGTGTGCGATAAGCGGCTTAACGGATCCGTTTCGCTGGTGACCGACGGCCGCTTCTCGGGCGCGACGCGCGGCGCGGCGATCGGCCACGTGTCGCCCGAAGCGGCCTCGGGCGGCCCGCTGGCCTATGTGGATACGGGCGATATCATTCGCTACGATATCGCCTCGCGCACGCTGGCGCTGGTGGGCATAGCCGGACAAATTTTGCCCGAAGCGGAAATCGGCCGCATACTTGAGGCGCGGCGGCGCGAGCGGCCGCTCAAAGCCATGCCCGAACGCAAGGGCCTGTTTAAACGCTATACCCAAAACGCGCTTTCCGCCATGCAGGGCGCGGGCTATTGACCGCTTCCCACGCCGGCATGATTTTACGCGCCGCGCCGCAAAACGCGCAAAATCGCGCCCGCGGGCGGCGCGCGTTTATTAAAATCCAAATATTTCATCCCGTTTTTAAGCCTTTGCAAATAAACTTCACTTGTCATAATCCTGTAATATGGTATAATAAAAATATGTATGCAAACAAAAGCCGAATCCTGAAGTGAGGCGATACGATATGGCAAAGGCAAAACGGCCCTCAAATAATACGGGCCGTTTGGAAATGGATTATTACGAGTTTAAGCGTCAGCACGATATGAAGCGCCTTAAAGAACAGGCGCTTCAGAAGACGGCCGACGTGGAAAGCCGGTACGAACCGGCGCCTGTCAGGCGCGAGGCGGACGCCGCGCCCGAACCGGACGCGCAGCGCAAATCGCGTCCCGCGCTAAGCGCCAAATTTTTAGGCGGCATGCGCAAGGCGGTAAATTCGGTAAAAGACCGCCTGCCTACCGAGGAATACGACGAAGACGAGGCGCTCGAGCCGGTTGATGACGAAGCCTTAGAACCAGAAGACGTCCAGCCGCAGGCGAGCGAGAAGGCCGCCCCGGCCGCCGCGCCGGAGCCGGCGCGCGTACAGCCGATTGAGGACGAGGCGCCCGCCAAGCCGGCGCCTCGGGAAGCGCCCGAGGACGCGCCCGGCAAGGCGGACGATTCAGCGCAAGACGCGCCCCGGCTTGAGGGCATCCAGTCGGACGGCCAGAGCGTTTTGGAAAAGGCGGACGAGGACGAGGAGGACGAACCTTTGTCCAGATCGCGCGGCGACGTGGAGATAACCAATCCCTTCGCCGGTACGATTACCTCCCTTATCAAGTTTGGCGCTCAGGCAAAACGCGTGACGCAAAGCATGAAGGAAAAAATCGCCGCCCAGCGCAGCGCGGCCCGTGACCGGCGCGCCAGCCGGCTTGCGCAGCAGGAAGAAGATCAGCCCGAGCCGGATTTTGAGCCCTCTTCCCTCTCCGATCCGGACGCGCCCGCCGCGCCTACGCCGCCCAGCCTTACCCTTGCGCTGAGCGAGCAGAGCGATCAGGGCGTTTCCCGCCGCAGGCGCAAGGCCGCCGCCGAACCGGCCATCGCCAACGACGACCCGCTTGGCGTAATCGAGCCGGCATCCCCGGACGAAGCCATTTTCCGCAGGCCGCCCGAGGCGGAGCAGGTTCGCCCCGAGGTTTCCCCATCCGCCGACGCGGCGGACGCCCTCCCCACGCGCAGCTCGGATCCTGCGCCTGCCGTGGCGCCGGCCGGCGCAAGCGAGGATATGCCCGCCTTTGATGGCAGAAAGGGATTGACGATGAGCGAGAAGGATAAACTGGTCGTGCCGGAACTGACGGAAAAACTGGCTGAAGAATTAGACGGCGTACCCGCGTTGTCACGCCGTGAGCGCAAGGCGATGGCGGCCGCCGCAAAATCCGCTTCTGAACCGGCGCAGGCGCGCGCGACGCGCGAAGAACCGGCCCAGCAACAGCGCGATCTCGTCGACGAGCCTACCCAGCAGTTCAGGCCGCTGCGCGCGCGGACGGTTTCCCGCCCTGTGCTTAATGCGGAAAACGACGGCGAAGAGGACGAAGACGACGATATCGAGCCCGCGCGCAAACGCTTCGCGCGCCCGGTTCCCCATAAAAAACGCGTGTACCGCGACGAAGAGGTGGAGCCGGACGACGACGAGGATTATGAAGACGAATACGACGAGGACGATTACGACGAAGACGATTACGATGAGGAGGACTATGACGAGGAGGATGAGCGCTATCACGTAAGCTTTGGCAAGCGCCTGCTTTCCTTCATCAAGGGCCTGCTCATACTGGTCATTGTGCTTATGCTGATCGTCGTAGCGCTGCGCCAGTTGGAATCCAGCGGCGTGATTTCGCTAAATATCGTGCGCTCCACCGTCGGCCAGATTGTGCCGCTTGACGCGCTGCTGCCCGAACCTCAAACCGCGGACGACGCGGCGGCAGATGACAACCTGGAGGCGCTGCCCACCGTCTTGCCCTCCAGCGAGCCGGTTGAAACCAGCCCGGCGGTTGACGACGGCGTCTCCGCCGATATGACCGGCACAACCGATACCAGCGGCGTTACCGATACGGCGGATACCGCCGGCGCGATGGACGCGGCGGATGCCGGCGGCATGGACGACACTACGGACGCGGCGGGTACCGGCGATACCGCCGGCAGTACGGACGCCGCCGGTACCGACGGTTCGGTTTAATACACACTAAGGCGAGGTCTAGCCTCGCCTTAGTGTGTCGAAAAAGTCCGCCTGCGGCGTTCTTTTTCGAATGTTTAGCGCTGTTTCCCTCTCGCCCCCGGGCTCCCGGGCGGGAAACAGCGTAAGGAAGCCTTGCTGCGCAAGGCGCAGTATGTTGACAAAGTCAACATACTG
>CAWVLE010000019.1:0-9059 GCA_963929805.1 uncultured Eubacteriales bacterium
ACCACCCGCTCTTCCGCCTCCACGTACGCCGTACGCGGAAAATCGGTAATCGTGCCGTCGGTGGTTACCACCACGCCCAGCGTGGAATGCTCGTCGATTACCTTCCTTGTACCCAGTTCGGCCGCGGTTTCAAAGGGAATATCGTGGTCAAACCAGGGCGTGCGCACCATGCGCGCGCTTTCCCCTTCGCTAAGGCCCAGCACGCCGTCTATCAGATAGCCCACGCAATCCACCAGGCGTATTTTAAGCGTGGCCTGATCGCGCAGGCTTACCTCGACGGCCTCGTCGGGCACAAACTGTGGCTGGGTCGTCATAATGGTTCTGCCGGCGCCGCTTACCGGAAGTTCGTCTACCGCGCGTTCGCGCTTGTGTTCGCCAACCATGTTGGGCAGCACCAGAAGTTCCATAAATCGCTTGATTAATGTGGATTTTCCGGTGCGCACCGGGCCAACCACACCGATGTAGATATCGCCGTCGCATCTTCCGGCAATATCGCGATACAATGACTGCTGATCCATTTTCATCCTCCTTGCCCGGCGCAATCGAAAGACTTCGCCTCAAATCTTGCCGTCGCTCAATGGTATGAGGCGCGCCGGGCGGGTATGCGCGCCCAATCCGTGGAAAACAGAGGATGCGCTGTGCCCGCGAAATCAACGCCCGCGCAAAGAAAGATAAAAAAGCAGCGGGCGCCGTCTGCGCCCGCTAACGCTTTCCGTAAAAACCGCATCCGCGCACTTAACGAGTTTGTCTTTAATCGCGCCACGTCCCAAGCGCGCGCGCCGATTCCATAAACCTGGCGCGCACGCGCTGTTCGTCAAGCGTTGTAAATTCGCCGTCGCGGTAAAGGATATTGCCGTCCACCATGGTCATGCGCACGTTCAGCCCCTGCGCGGCGTATACGATAGCGGCGGCGGCGTCGCTTACCGGCAAAAGGTTTTCGGCCTGCGCGTCAAGCAGAATTAAATCGGCCTTCATGCCGGGCCGTATCAGGCCGCACTCGTCAAAGCCCATCGCCAGCGCGCCGCCGCGCGTCGCCATTTCAATTACCTGCGGCGCGCTCAGCGCCGTGGCGTCCAGGTTAAAGCCCTTTTGAATCAGCGCGGCCATGCGCATTTCGGTAAACATGCACAGCGTGTTGTTGCTGCTTGCCCCGTCGTTGCCCAGCGCGATGCGAACGCCGTCCCGCTGCATCGCGCAGATATCCGCCACGCCGCTGGCCAGCTTCATATTGCTGATCGGGTTATGCGCCGCCCACACGCCGCCGCGCGACAGCAGCGCGCGGTCTTCGGCGCTCAGGTGTACGCAGTGCGCAGCCAGCGTGGGCAAGGCAAACATACCCATGTCTGAAAAATACTTTACCGGCGTTACGCCATGCCGCTTTATGCAGTCTTCCACTTCGCCGCGCGTTTCCGACATATGCACGTGCATGCCCGCGCCGATGCGCGACGCCTGTTCTATCGCGTTGCGCGCGATTTCGGGGGTAGAGGTATATTCCGCGTGCAGGCCCATGCATATACGCACGCGTCCGTTTGCCGCGCCGTGCCAATCCCTAAACAGCGCCGCGTTGGAGGCGACGCCTTCTTCGTTGCTGGAGCCGCGGCACAGGTACGCGCGTACGCCGGTTTGGGCCACGGCTTCGGCCACCCGCTCCATGTAAAAATACATGTCGGCAAACCCGGCCGTGCCCCTTCGTATCATTTCCATAATCGATAGCATCGTGCCCCAGTAAACCATTTCCCCGTCAAGTTTGGATTCTATGGGCATCACCTTGCCCAGCCAATCCATCAGGGCCAGGTCCGATCCGACGCCCCGCATAAGCGTCATCGCGGCGTGGGTATGCGCGTTATAAAGGGCGTTCATCACAATGCCGCCCGCTCCGTCTATCTCCTCGTCCATCGCTCCATAATCCGGGCAGCCGTCCAGCGCCCCGGCATACAAAACGCGGTCCGCGTCCGTCACTACGCATCCGTCCGGGAAATACGCCTCGCCCGTATACAGTTTGACGCCGGTCAATTTTTTCATCGTGTAATCCCCCGTCACGCGTTGCTGGAATGGATGTATTTAATCTGGTCTTCCGTTAATGTATCGATCGACCGGCCCATGGTCTCAAGTTTCATGCGCGCGACCAACTGGTCGATCCTGGCGGGCACTTCCTGAACCGTGTTTTCAAGCGACGCATGGTTTTTAACCAGGTATTCGGCCGAAAGCGCCTGCAGCGCAAAGCTGATATCCATGATCTCCGCCGGATGCCCGTCGCCCGACGCCAGGTTGACCAGGCGGCCCTCCGAGATAAGGTAAATTACCTTGCCGCCTTTAAAGGTAAGCGACTGGATGTTGTGCCGCGCCTCTTTAACGCTTACCGCCGCCGCCTTAAGCTGGGCGACCGCCACCTCCACGTCAAAGTGGCCGGCGTTGCACAAAATCGCGCCCTGCTTAAGTTTTTCCACGTGCCTTAGCGTAATTACGTCCTTGCACCCGGTCACCGTCACAAAAATATCGCCCAATGCCGCCGCTTCGTCCATGGGCATCACGTCAAATCCGTCCATCGCGGCCTCCACCGCGCGCACGGGGTTGACCTCGCACACGATTACGCGCGCGCCCATGCCCTTGGCGCGCATCGCTACGCCCTTGCCGCACCAGCCGTAACCGGCCACGACCACGTTTTTGCTGGCCACGATCAGGTTTGTGGTGCGCATAATGCCGTCCCACACCGACTGCCCCGTACCGTAACGGTTATCAAACATGTATTTCATCTGCGCGTCGTTTACGCACACCATGGGAAAAGGCAGCTGTCCCGCCGCGGCGCGCGCGCGCAGGCGCATCACGCCCGTGGTGGTCTCCTCGCCCCCGCCAAAGAGCCGGGCGCGCAGATCGGGCCGCTCCTCGCACAGAATCTGCGTCAAATCGCCGCCATCGTCTATAATCACGTGCGGAACGCAGCTGAGCGTCTCTACCAGATGATCGTGGTATTCCTGCGCCGTCGCGCCGTGCCAGGCGCATACCCGCACGCCCATGGTGGAAAGCGCGGCCGCCACGTCGTCCTGGGTGGAGAGCGGATTGCACCCGCTGATATGAACGCATGCGCCGCCCGCCTTAAACAGCAGCGCGGTGCGCGCCGTCTTGGCTTCCATATGGATGGACATGGCGATTGTCAACCCTTCAAAGGGCCGCTCGCGCGCGAATCGCTCCTCCAGCAGCGCGCAAATGGGCATATGCACGCGCGCCCACTCGATTTTTTTCACGCCTTCCGGCGCCAGCGAAATATCCCGAACAATACTGTCCATTCAACATCCCTCCGCATACTGCTCGTCGCGCACAAGCAACGCGACGGCGCTGGCCGATATGCCTTCCCCACGGCCCTCATAGCCCATTTTTTCGGTGGTCGTCGCCTTGACGTTCACCATCTCGGGTTCAAGCCCCATTGCGCGCGCGGCGTTTAGACGCATGCCATCCATATACGGGGCCAGCCTGGGCCGCTGCGCCACGATGGTAACGTCCGCGTTGAACGGACGCAGGCCTTTGCGCCTTAGCATGCCCGTCACTTCGCCCAAAAGGAGCATGGAACAGGCGTCCTTATACTTTGCGTCGCCGTCCGGAAAATGGCGCCCAATGTCGCCCAGCCCGGCCGCGCCCAGAAGCGCGTCCATCAGCGCGTGCGCCGCCACGTCGGCGTCCGAATGCCCCAGCAGGCCCGCCTCGCAGGGGATCTTCTCCCCCATCAGTATCAGTTCGCGCCCGCTAACCATACGGTGCGCGTCAAAGCCGTATCCTACCCGGGGCGTGCCCATTAACAGCTTTTCCATTCGAGCGATATCCTCCGCGCTGGTCAGTTTGACATTTCTTTCGCCGCCCGGCGTCTGCGACAGGCAAACGCCCCCGTAGTATCGCTCCACAAGCGCCGCGTCGTCGGTCGCCAAATAGCCGTCCTGCGCCGCGCGCGCATGCGCCGCGCGTATGATGTCGATCCGAAAGGTTTGCGGCGTCTGCACGGCGCGCAGCCGGTCGCGCGCGGGGGTTGACACGGCGCGCGCGCCGTCCTCGACAAACTTTACCGTATCGGTCAGGGGCGTCGAGGCCACGCCGCTGCCCATCTCTCGGGCCAGGCGAACCGTATCGAGCACCACCTCAGGCGGCACAAAGCAACGGGCCGCGTCATGTATCGCCACAATTTGGGCCTGCGCGGGCAACGCTTCCAGCCCGCGCCGCACCGATTCCTGGCGCGTATCGCCGCCCGGCGCCACGCCGCGCACCAGCGCGGGCGCGCCTTCCCGCGCGGTCAACGCCCGGTATCGCTCCATGTCGCCGTCGCTTAACACCAGCACCGCGCCTTCAAAGCATCCTGCGCGCTCCAGGGCGTCCATACACCGGGACAGCACGCTGCGCCCGGCCAACGGATAAAAGGCCTTATTATAGCCCAATCCGGCGCGCCTGCCGCGCCCGGCGGCTACCACTACCGCCCACACGCCGGCGCGGTTCATGGAATAATGCGGTACATGCCCTGGGCGTCGGCCTTGAGCACGTGCTCGTTAAGCGTAATTACCTCATACTGCGTCAGCCTTTCTCCAAAGCGAACCGACAGTATATCGCCCACTTTCACATTCGCGCCCGCCTTGGCCTCTTTGCCGTTTAGCATGACGCGGCCGCCGTCGCAGGCTTCGTTGGCCACGGAACGGCGCTTGATAATGCGGGAAACCTTCAGGTATTTGTCAAGCCGCATGCTTTGCGTTTGTTGCGCGGGCGCGGGTTGAGCGTTTTTTCCTTTTTCCTTCAATGCATAGCGCCCCCTTCTATTATTATATTGCCGTATGGAAAAAAGAGAGCCTTCTGCCGATCCCTGTCAATCGTTAAAAGGCTCTCATGGCGGACCAAATTCGGGCCCGCTTTTATAAAGGCAGATTTTACTGCGCCTTAGAGCATTTCGCGCAGGGTTTTGCCCGCCTTGAAAACAGGCGTTTTAGACGCCGCGATTTCAATCGCTTCGCCCGTAGCGGGGTTACGGCCGGTGTGCGCGGCGCGTTCTTTTACTTCAAAAGTGCCAAAACCCATAATCTGAACCTTATCGCCCGCCTTAAGCGCCTCGGCAATGGTCGCGATAACCGCTTCCAGCGCTTTATCGGCCTGCTTGCGATCCAGGCCTGATTTTTCAGCAATCTGCTGAACAAAAGCTGCCTTATTCATTAATTACAACACCTCCAAATAATTTAAGCACGGCTCTTCGCAAAATGTGCAAAGTCAAAATGCATTTCGAGACATAGCGTCAAAATTCCTGCCAAAATCCTACTTTTTACAAGGATTTCCCCTTGTTTTCCTCAATTTTGACCCGATCCCAATATTCGTCCATCTCTGCAAGCGTCATTTTTTCCATGTCCCGCTTATCTACCGAAAGCGCCGCTTCCATCTTTTCAAAGCGGTCCACAAATTTGTTGATCGCCCGGGTAAGCGCGTCCTCGCTCTTCACGCGCGCCAGACGCGCCACGTTTACGACGGAAAACAGTAAATCGCCCAGTTCTTCTTCTACATTGCCGTCTTTAAGCGCGCTTTTCAATTCCTCGGTCTCTTCACGTACCTTCTCCAACGCGCTTAACGCATCCTGCCAGTCAAATCCTACATCCGCCGCTTTCTTTTGCACCTTCTCCGCGCGCATAAGCGCGGGTAACGCGCGCGTAACCGCACGCATGGCTACGGCGATGCTGTCGCAATGCCTCTCCTCGCGCTTTTTCTTTTCCCACAGTTTGAGCACTTCGTCGCTATTCTCGGCGCGCGCGTTTCCAAACACGTGTTCGTGCCGGAAAATCATCTTGTGGCAAATGGCGCTGGTCACGTCGTCCATGGTAAATTCGCCGTGCTCATCCGCGATTTGGGCGTGCAGCGCCACCTGCAAAAGCAAATCGCCCAATTCGTCGTACAGCGCGTCGGTGTCGTCCGCCGCGATGGCGTCGGATACTTCGTACGCCTCTTCAACGGCGTTTTGCGCCAGGCTTTTATGGGTCTGCTTGATATCCCAGGGGCATCCGCCGGGCGCGCGCAGCCGGGCGACGATGGCGCGCAGTTGGTCAAAGCCAAACCGTTCCAGACGGGTAATATCTTCCACAGGCGGCACAAAGACGGAAGTTAGGTGGCTGTAATGATCCTCGCTTAAGCGATCCAAATCAAACAGCGGCACTTTTTCCCGATGTCCGTCCGGGGCGAGCAGGTATACCTCCCATTCGGAAGGATAACGCTCCATCAGCTTAAGCTTTACTTCGCAGGAAAGCGCACGGTTGTCCAATTCTCGAATGAGCGCGCCGCGCGCGGCGTCGGGCGCGTAACGCGCGTAATCGCCCGCGGCCAGGGTATCGCACTGCCCTTGCGCCCATATCGAAAGCGCGCCCTCCGGCGTAGCGCCCGCGATCAGGCGCACGCGAAAGGATAAGGCCTGGGCCAGCATCAACGCGCTCTGGTCGCGCAAGTCTATCACCGCGTAAGTCAGCGGGCCCTGCTGCGCAAAGCGCATTAATCTTTCGACGATCAACGCGTTAAGCTGGTCAAAATCCCCGGCCTCGTCATATAGCGCGTCCATCGTGTCAAATTCCCGGCCCTGCTGGCGCAGGTATTCGGCCACTTCGCACCGGCCTGTGCGCAGCACCAGTTTTTTAGGCGCGCAAAGCGCGTCTATCGCATCCAGCGTCAGTTCGCCGCGGCGCGCCCCAACCCCTACGATCGTAACGTCCATCGAAAATTTCACCTCTTACAAAAGGCTCCGTACATTGCCATTATAGCATTGTAGGAGCCTTTTGCGCAACCTGCCGCGCGCAATTTCATCCGCCGTTGTAGAGAAACTCACTGTTCCATTTGACGCCCAACAATCGTGGCCGTGGTTTCCGCCACCTTTTTCGCGGTTTCATCAATGACGGCGTTCGCTTCCCTGCTAAGCAGCAGCAGCGCGCCGATTACCTCGCCGTCGCACAGGATGGGCACCATAATCTGCGCCGTATAGCCGCTCGGGTCGTCGTCCTGCGTAACGGCCATCATTTTACCACCGGCGCCGTTTACGATCGTCTGCCGGTTTTGAATCGCCGTTTCCAGTTCCGCGCTGAGCGGTTTTTCCCACAGTTCGCGTTTGGGCGAACCGGAGGCGGATACTACGGCGTCGCGGTCGCATATGCAGGCGATAAAGCCCAGCGTCCTGTGCAGCGAATCGGTATAATCCTTGGCGATGGTGGCGATTTCGCCGATGGGCGAATATTTTTTCAGCACGACCTCGCCGTCATGGTCCGTAAAAATTTCAAGCGGGTCGCCTTCGCGTATCCGAAGCGTGCGGCGGATTTCCTTGGGGATGACCACGCGCCCCAATTCGTCGATTCGGCGCACAATACCAGTTGCTCTCATAGGCTTATTCTTCCTTCCCAATTCTTTTTCTAACTTTCGCCTTTGTTGGCGAAATCATCATTGGACGGAATTAGTATTTTAAAGACCGGCTTTTTTTATGCGCGCATATCCGTTCCAAATCCCGCGAAGCTTTACGCGCGGCGCGCCTGTTTCAAATATTCTCTAAAAGACATGGGCGGATTTTGCCGTAAAGCGCGCGCGTCAAATAAAAAGGGCCTGCCGCGGCCGCGTTTGACCGGTATATTAAGTGGAAATGTTTCGCCCTTTATGCTATACTTGGCTTACTAAGCCGGATACAACCGCATCGTAAGCTGAATTTTTGCAAATAGTTCATTTGCGCGCAAAAGGAGGAGGCCCGCATGAAAATTGGTCTGAAAATTGATAACCTGGTAGACATCGGCGAGAAGATACGCCGTACGGCCGAGCTGGGCATCCACGCCTGTCAAACCGGCTCGTTTGATACTTCCTTTTATACGGATCGCTGCGCGGACGAAATTCTAAACGCCTGCGAAAAATACGGCATGACCATTTCCACCCATTGGGCGGGTTGGGGCGGCCCAAGCAGATGGAATTTTACCGAGGGCCCGGTGACGCTGGGGCTTTTGCCGTCCGCTTTCCGCCGCAAACGCATACAGGATTTGAAAATGGGCGCGGATTTCGCGCAAAAGCTGCACGTTAATCAGATCGCCACGCACGTGGGGTTTATTCCGGAAAACCCGCACGATCCGGATTTTGCCGCCATAACCGACGCGGTGCGCGAAGTGGCCGAATATTGCGCCGAAAGAAACATGCGCTTCCTGTTTGAAACCGGCCAGGAGACCCCCACCACCCTGCTGCGCGCCATAGAAGTAGTAGGTACCGGCAATCTTGGAATCAATATGGATACCGCGAACCCCATCCTTTACGGCAAAGCCAACCCGGTGGACATGCTGGAAATACTGGGCGATTACGTGTATGATTTGCATATTAAGGACGGCAAATGGCCTACCGACGGATGGAATTTGGGCCAGGAGACGGCCATCGGCGAAGGCAAGGTCGATTTTCCTCAGATCATACGCATGCTTAAGTCGCGCGGTTATGACGGCGCGCTGACCATTGAACGCGAAATAGACGGCCCCCAGCAAATTTTGGACGTCATAAAGGCCAAGGAATATCTCGAGAGTCTTTTATAACGCTTCGCCGTTTGGAGGCCCAATTGCGAAGTAAAAAGGAGAACGACCGATGACCGAGCAAATCAAAATTGGAATTTTTACCCCGCCCGATCCAGACATGAGCAATTTAGAGGGGGTGCGCCAGGTGGCGGCGGCGCGGCTGCCGGGCTTTGAGCTGTTCGCCGGGCATGAACTGGCGGCGCCGGATATTGAAGCCGGCTTGCGCATCCGGGCCGAGGCGGAAAAACTGGGCGTAGCGCTTCCCTGCCTTTCCATGATGGCCGATATGACCGGCGAGGGCGAAGTGGACCGGTTGACGCGGTACGTGGACCTTGCCCAGGCCATGGGCGTAGGCAAGCTGCATCACACGATATTCCCTTCGCTTTCGCTCCAGGCCGCGCGGCCGCCCTTTGAGGAACTGTTGGCAGACGTCCTCCCGCGCGTCAGGCAGGTTTACGATTATGGCGCGCGCCGCGGCGTGCAGTGCGTATACGAGGATCAGGGGTTTCAGTTTAACGGCTGCCGCAATTTCGGCCTTTT
>CAWVLE010000020.1:0-4955 GCA_963929805.1 uncultured Eubacteriales bacterium
GGCGGCCATGTGCTTTTTGTTTAATAGCGCGGCAGGCCCGGCATAAGACGGCGGCAAGGTAAAGGGCGCGCGTATCAAATCGCATTCGGACCCCGCGCGGCGAATGCTCAGGCGCAGTTCATAACGCGCTTGGCGGCTTTTTTCGCCGTCGGGCAGGCCGGAAAGCTTAAGCGCGTGCGTACATTGCGCCTCGCACGCGCGCAAACGCTCTACAAACTCAAAATGGGCGAGCGCCTCGCCTTCCAGCGAGATCTGGTAATCAAATATATATTTGCCCGCCACGTGCGCGTTTACGCGCGCGTGTACGCATAACTCGCCGCGCTCCATATGCGGCTGAGGCGTTAACTGCGCAATCGAGGCGTAGTTTACCGTGCGCAGCCACACCGGGCGCGTGACGCCAAAAGACCAAAGTCTGCTGCTTGACGGCAGAGTCTGTTTGACGGGATCGAACGCGATTTCCAGCCGGTTTTTTCCGTTTTGCAGCCATTGCGTCACATCGGCGTACCAGCACTGATCTTCAAAGCGGCCGCATTGCGCGCCGTTTAGGTATATCTGGCCCCGCCCAGCCAAATTTTCACACAATATCAGAGCGCGTTCATCCGCGTCTTCGGGCAATTCGAATTCGGCCGCATAACGCCAAAAACGCAGGTAAATCCATTCCTGGCTTATCAGCTGACGCCCGTCGCATGGGCCGGTTGTGCGCCCGGCCGCGCGCAGCGCCTGGGCCACGCACATGGGCGCGGGTATGTCAAAAGGGGCGAACACGCCGTCGCAAAGCGTCCAGCCGTCGCGTATTTTTCGACTCGTGGGCACGATTTAAGTCCTCCTTCGCGCGCGTAAAGCGCGGCGGGGTAAATTGATTGCCAAAGGCCTGTCAGGTCAGCCGCGGCTGGGCGAGCAGCAGCGCGGATACGGTTTTGGCGTCCTGTATTTTGCCGGAATAGACCATTTCAAGCGCCTTGGCAAACGGGATAAACTCCACGTTTAAAAATTCGTCTTCGTCGGGATGGGTTTGTCCGCTCGAAAGCCCGCGCGCCAGATACAGCCCGATTATTTCGTCGCAGAAGCCGGGCGTAGTGGCGATGTCGCCCAGATGGGTCCATTTCTCGGCGCTCAGGCCGGTTTCCTCTTTTAATTCCCGTACCGCCGTTTCAAAGCGGTCGGCGCCAAACTGGTCCAGCTTTCCGGCCGGAATTTCCAGCGTAACGCGGCCCAGCGGGGCGCGGTACTGGCGCACCAGGCACACGCGGCCGCTATCGTCCACAGCCACCACCGCCGCAGCGCCCACATGGCGAATAACCTCGCGCGAGGCCGTGCGCCCGTTGGGCAGGCGCACCTGCCATTTTTCCAAATGCACGATGGCGCCGTCGTAAATTTTATCCGATGAAAGCTTAACTTCGGTCAGGCCGTCCGTTTGCATGCAAACAATCCCCGCTTTTCCAAATAAATTTTAATGATAAAATAAGCGTGAAAAATAAATGAACGCTATACCTTATATATTATTCGGCCAAATTGCGCTCAATCCTGCCGGATTGGCTATGGACGGCAAAATTTCGCGCGGCGCGCAGTTGTGCGATTTTGTTCAGATCCGCGCCGCATTCGGCCAATTTTTACTCTAGCCATTCCCGTGATTTTGATGTATACTAACATCAGGAACTTGTATTTGTGGAGGGAACGGCTATGATTCAGGTGATTCTCGGGAAAAAGGGTACCGGCAAAACCAAGCGCCTTATCGATCTAGCAAACGACGCGCTAAAGGTGGAGCATGGCGATATTTTGTTTATTGACGACGACAAGCGTTATATGTACGACCTGCGCCACGAAATTCGCTTTGTGGACGCGAGCGAATTTGCGCTGGGCGAGCATCGTTCTCAGGACTGGTTCTACGGCCTGCTCGGCGGCATGCTGGCGGTAAATTTTGATATCACGCTGGTCTTTGTGGACGCGTTTTTAAAGCTTGTCAACAATACGGATTACAACAACCTGGAACTGCTGTTCGAAAAACTGGAGTCCCTCTCGCAAGATCATAATGTGAACTTCGTCATCAGCGTAAGCGGCGACCCCGCGCAGCTGCCGGAGTTCATTACGCGATACGCGATTTAAATTTGATCTGCGAGGGGTTTAATATGGTGTTTGTTTCTACGCGCGACAAAAATCTGCGCGCAAGCGCGGCCGAGGCGATTGTGCGCGGCATCGCGCCGGACGGCGGGCTGTACGTGCCCGAGGAGACGCCCCGCGTGGACGCGGCCTTTATAGCGGGCCTGTGCGATATGCCTTACTACCGCCGCGCGGCCAGCGTGCTGCGGCCCTGGCTTAACGCGTTTGAAGCCGAAGAGATAGAACAGATGTGCCGCGGCGCCTACGCAAGGTTTGACGACGCGGCCGTCGCGCCGGTGCGCCCGCTCAGCGGCGGGCGTTACGTGCTGGAATTGTGGCATGGGCCCACGCTGGCGTTTAAGGACATGGCGCTTCAACTGTTGCCCGCTTTACTGGCTGCTTCGGCCCGTAAATGCGGCCAAACGCGTAAAATCGTCATACTCACGGCTACCTCGGGCGATACGGGCAAGGCCGCGCTGGAAGGCTTCGCGGGCGTTGAGGGCGTGGAGATATGCGTGTTTTATCCGCACGGCGGCGTTTCCGAGGCGCAGCGGCTGCAAATGGTGACCCAGGAGGGCGCTAACACGCATGTGTTTGCGGTGGAGGGGAATTTCGACGACGCGCAGACCGGCGTCAAGCGCATTTTTACCGACGCGGATTTTGCGGCCAGGCTGAACAGAAACGGCATGATGCTCTCTTCGGCCAATTCCATTAACCTGGGCCGGCTGCTGCCCCAAATCGCCTATTATTTTTCGGCCTATGCCGATTTGATCAGCGCGGGCGCGGTCAAACTGGGCGAAGCGATTGATATCGCGGTGCCGACCGGTAATTTTGGCAACATCCTGGCGGCGCACTATGCCGCGCGCATGGGGCTGCCGGTGGCCAGGCTGGTGTGCGCGTCCAACAGCAACAACGTGCTGAGCGAATTCATCGAAACGGGCGTATACGACCGGCGTCGCGCGTTCCATCTTACAAGTTCGCCCTCGATGGATATACTGATATCTTCCAATCTGGAGCGCATGCTCTACGAGCTGGCGGGCGCGGATGACAAAACGGTTTGCGCCTGGATGAACGGATTGAAAAACGAAGGGTTTTACAAGCTGCGCGGCGACGCGCTTAAGCGGCTGAAGTCGCTTATGTGGGGCGGTTGGGCCGATGAGGCGGCGGTAAAACGTCAGATCGCCCGCGCCTTTAAACAGGAAGGTTACCTTACCGACCCGCATACTGCGGTGGCGCTGGATGTGGCGGAGCAGTACGCAAAGGCGAGAGAGCGGGCGCGTCCGCTTGTAATCGCTTCCACCGCCAGCCCATATAAGTTTGGCCGTACCGTTGCCGAAGCCATACTGGGCGCGGACGCCCCGCAGGACGAATTTGAAGCCTGCCGCCGCCTGGCAAAAGAAAGCGGCGTGCAATTGCCTCGGGCGATTGCCGGGTTGCGCGAAAAAAAGGTATTGCATACCGGGAAGTGCGCCCCGAATGAAATGATGCGCGCGGTAGAGGGGGCGCTGGGGCTGTAATCGCGGTTTACGCCAAATAAACCAATGCGGCTTTTTTATAATTTTGATCGTATCTCTTGCCCCGCCGCGCGTAATCTGGTACAATTTTTACCGGATTATGGAAACGCGCAAAGGCTGGCTTCCGCCCGCGCGAAGGGGGATATAGGCGATGAAAAAACAAAAAGCCATTGTGGTGGCTGTTTGCCTGGTGGTTGTAGTAATCATTACGATCATATTGGTTCGCGTCATGCAAAACGCCATTTTTGCCTCTACGCAGTATATTCAGCAGCTGGGCGAAATGCCCCTGGAACAGGAAGACGAAGAAGTATGGGTTTCGCCGACCATTTCATGGAGCGACGTAGCCCGCGAAAACGGCGATCTGGACGGCCAGCCGGAGCCTGAAACCACGACGGCTCCCAAAAACGCGGATGCAGCCGAAGAGGAGCTGGTATCCGTGCCGGTGGAGGAGACGCCGGAAGAACTGGCCGGCACCGCGCAGGATAATATCGTGGAGGATACGGACGCCGCCTTAGACGGCGAGGCGGATGACGCGGCCCTGGCCGAATAATCCGCGCGTGTGTGTGCCCGCCGCGGCAAGGCGAAGGCTTTTAAATGCGGCTTCAAAGCGCTCTGCGATTGTAACGCGGGGCGCTTTGCGGTATAATGGGGTAGGCGCGTGCTTTGCGTCTTGAGGCGTATTTGACGTCCCGGCGGCGCGCGCCCGCGTCAATTTTGGAAAGAAGGGGAGGCGGCTTTTGCCATGCGCAGAAAGATCATTCGCAGCGCCTTTTCCCGCTATACGGCGGTGGCGCGCCGCCGCAGACCCCACCTTTCCAACAAACGCCGCCGGCAGCTGAACAACTTTGGCGTACAGCGCTCGCGCTATCTTTTTACCGTGCCGGTACTGCTTGCGGCGATTGTAATCGCGGCGGCGATAAAACTGCCGCTGGGCAATACGGTCCGCTATCGCCCGCTGGAGCGCGCGCTGGTCAATCCGCTGATGGGTTGGGCGGTGGACGCCGCCAGTGATCCGGCCCAGGCCGGCGGCCAATACACGCTGGCGTTTGCGCGCCTTTCCTGGCGCGAGTTTGAGCCGGAGGAAGGGCAATACGATTTTGAAAGTTTTGAAAGCAGGAATCATTTTGAACAGTGGCGCGCTTTGGGCGTTAGGATCATCCTGCGCTTTGTAATGGACGTGCCGGGCGGCCAGGCGCACGCCGATATTCCGGATTGGCTGATAGAGCAGATGGGCGACCAGGCGGGCACATATTATACATCGGATTTGGGGGCGGGATTTTCGCCCGATTATAATAACCTGTTGCTGCAGGACAGGCACTTTAAGGCGATAGAGAAGCTGGGCGA